>NZ_RQYL01000012.1 GCF_003860125.1 Fretibacterium sp. OH1220_COT-178
GTCGAGGGTCAGGCAGCCATCTTCCACAAGGCTGTAAGCCTTGTGGGATGAGCTGATCGCTATCTCGACGACGCAACCTTTTGCGTTGTCGAGATGCAGAAATTCGGGGCCGTCGGTCGGGAAGGTCTGCATAAAAAATCAGGCTTGCCTCAGGGATTTTGAACCATACTGGAGCGAGTTGATGCGAACCGTTCCGATTCGGAATAAGGTGCACTCGCAGGAATTCAAGGAGGAGCTTTCCCTATGGTTATGAAGCATTGCTTACGGTCTTTGGCGGTTATCTTGGGTCTGACGATCTTTTTTGTCCCGTCCGCCCATGCGGCCGAGGGGTTCCGGGTGGGGACGTGGAAGACGGCGCAGACCATCGCTCCGTTCTTCTACCCGGATCACCTCGTTGGCGGGGCCGAGGTTTTGTCCTTCACCAACCCCGCGGACCAGAAGACCGCGCTTCTGGCGGGGAGCCTGGAGATGTGCGGGACGACCCTGGCCCACGCCATTCACTCCGCGTCCCAGGGACAGCCGGTGGTGGTCGTGGCGGCCCTGTGCAACAAGTGCTCGGCCCTGGTGGTGGCGAAGGACGGCCCGGTCAAGAGCGTCGCCGACCTGAAGGGCAGAAAGATCGGCTATGTGCCGGGGACGATGCACGAGATCCTGCTCCGTGAGGCGCTGACCCGCAGCGGACTCTCCCCGGACTCGGACGTCGAGCTGATGCGCGTGGACTTCTTCGATATGGGGACGGCTCTGTCCCGCGGTTCCATCGACGCCTTCCTCTCGGGAGAGCCGTTCCCCACTCTGGCGGTCCACGAGGGATACGGCCGTATCCTCGCCCACCCCTATTACGAGGACAGCGTGGGGACCATCAACGCGGGAATGCTGACGACGCGGGAGAACATCGAGAAACACCCCGAGCGGGTTCTGGAGCTGGTGCGCGCCCACGTCAAGGCGACGCTGTTCTTGCAGCGGAACCCCGGGGCCTGGCTGGACAAGGCGGCCTCGTTCGGCACCGAGCGCGCGATCCTGGACCTGGCGGCGGAGAACATCGAGCTGGCCTGGCTGATCGACGAGAGCTTCGTGGAGAGGGCCAAGGCTCTTGGGGCCCGGATGGAGGCGCTGAAGGTGATCGACCGTCAGCCGGACTACGACGAGCTCTTCGACCTGAGCTTCGTCAAAAAGGTGCGGGAGGAGCTGGGGCTTTGAGGGACACCCCCTCCTCCCTTGCCCTGCGTCTCCTGCCCTGGCTGCTGCCGGCCGTGCTGCTGGCGGCCTGGGGCCTTGCCAGCGGCACGGGATGGATGCCGGGCTATCTCCTTCCCGAACCGAGTCGGATCGTGCGCTCGTTCTCCCTCTATGTCTTTGGCCAGGCGGGGAGCGCCCCCTATGCCGGGCGTTTCTCCGCCGACGCGGCGGCGAGCCTGACGCGGGTTCTCCTGGGGTTCGGCGTTGCCGTGCTGCTGGGCGTGCCTCTGGGCGTCCTGTCGGGAAGGAGCTTGATGGTGCGGAGCCTTCTGGGCACGACCGTCGACGGCGCACGCGCGGTCCCGGGGATAAGCTGGCTGCCCCTGGCCATGGCGTGGTTCGGCATCGGGCTGGGGACGACGGTATTCCTGATCGCCCTGGCGGCGTTCTTCCCCGTCTACCTCAACACGGCGAGCGGCGTGCTCGGCGTCAACCCGGTCCTGTGCCAGGCCGGGGCGATGATGGGGGTGGGGCCGTTGAGAAGCGTCTGGACCATCCTGCTGCCGGCGGCCATGCCCCAGATCCTTGCCGGATTGAGGCTGGGTCTGGGAACCTCCTGGGCCTATCTGGTGCTGGGAGAGCTCACCGGAGTTCCCAACGGCCTGGGGGCGGTCATCATGGATGCGAGGATGTTGGGCCGCGTCGACGTCATCATCGTGGGGATCGTCGTCATCGCCGTGATGGGGCGGCTGAGCGACCTGCTGTTGACGGCCTCGATGCGGGCGTGCTTCCGATCGGCGCGGAGGTCCGCATGAGCGGGCGGCCGCTTCTCTCCCTGAGGAACGTATCCAAAGTGTTCCGAAACGGCGGGGACGTCCTGGAGGTGCTGTCCGGGGTGAGCTGCGACATCGCGGAGGGGGAGCGGGTGTGCCTGCTCGGCGGGAGCGGCTGCGGCAAGAGCACGCTGCTGAGGATCGTCGCCGGCTTTCTTATGCCCGACGCGGGGTGCGTGGAGATCGGCGGGGAGCGGATTGTGGGCCCCGGTTCGGACCGGTGCGTGGTGTTCCAGGAGGACGCCCTCTTCCCCTGGCTGACCGTCCGGGAGAACGTCGCCTTCGGTGCACGGGGGAAGATGTCCCGCGAGGCGATGGATGCGGAGGTGAACCGCTATTTGGAGAAGGTTGGGCTGGCGTCCTTCGGCGATTATCTTCCCCGTGAGATCTCGGGGGGGATGAAGCAGAGGGTGGCCCTGGCCCGCGTGCTGATCCTGAGGCCGCAGGTGCTGCTGATGGACGAGCCCTTCGGTGCCCTGGATGCGTTGACCCGAGGGGAGATGCACGGGCTGTTCCTGTCCCTGATGCGGGAGACGAACGGGACGTCCCTTTTCGTGACCCATGATGTGGAGGAGGCCGTCACGCTGGCGGACCGTATCCTGGTGATGGGCCGGGCGCCGGGCCGCATTCGGGCCGAGGTCCCCGTGGCGATCTCCCGGCCGCGGGATCGGTTCGACGACGCCTTCGTCCGGCTTTGCCGGGAGGTACGGGATTTGCTGGCCTCGGAGGCGGCTGCTGGGGATTGCGGCGCGGGAGAGTGTGCTGAAGGGCCTCGAGGTTCTCGGTCATAATTTTGAGTTCAGCAAAGGAGATGCTTGAGATGAGGAAATTTCTGATCGGATTTGCGTTGGTTCTGCTGGCGGCCGGGGCGAGTTTTGCGGCCAGTTTCGATGTTGCGGCGAAGGCCGATGTCCTGGACGCCGTCGCCTCGAGCGCCCGTTTCTACACCATCCGTCTCTTGCCGGGCACGGACGTGGTGCAGGAGCTGCTGGCCTTCGTCGAGAGGAAGGGCATCAAGGCTGCCGCGATCGTGTCGTCGGTGGGCAGCCTCTCCGAGGCGCACCTTCGATTTGCCAACCGCAAGGAGGGGACCCTGCTGAAGGGGGACTTCGAGACGATTTGTCTGAGCGGCACGCTCGAGCCGGGAGGGCGGCACCTGCACCTCTCCATCGCCGACGGGGACGGCAGGATGTGGGGCGGACACATGATGAAGAGCGGCAGCATCACGCGTACCACGATGGAGATCGTCATCATGGAGCTCTTGGATGTCGTCTACAAGCGTGAGAAATGCCCCGTCTCCACCTACAACGAGCTGGTCGTCGCCCCCAGGGAGCCCGCGAAATAGGGGCGGGCGGCAGGTGACTTTTCCGGAAGGGTTCGTGTAAAGATGCCATGACTGTCCCGGGCGACCCTTTTGTACGGATACGCGGCCTGGAAAAGCGTTTCGGCAGCGTCGAGGCGCTGCAGGATGTCTCGCTCGAAATTCGGCTGGGGGAGGTTCTGGCGATCGTCGGCACGAACGGTGCGGGCAAGTCGACGCTGGTCAAGATCGTCTCGGGAGTCCTTCGCCCGGACAGGGGAGAGTTGTCTCTGGGGGGAGAGCGTGTGGAGAACCTTACTCCGGCGCTCTCCCTGAAGAAGGGGGTGGCCGTCGTGTATCAGGACCTCGCGCTGGCGGATACGGGAAGCGTGTCCTTCAACGTGTTCCTGGGCGAGGAGCCGGCCCGATGGGGGCTGTGCCTCGACAGGCGTGCCATGGACGAGGGAGCGGAGGCTCTGCTGAAGAAAATGGATGTCGTTTTGCCGGATGTCCGCAGCGAGGTTCGTTTTCTCAGCGGCGGTCAGAGGCAGGCTGTCGCGATCGCGAAGGCCCTTCAGCGGGGCGGAAGGCTCCTGATTCTGGATGAGCCGACTGCCGCGATGGGGCCTGTCGAATCCGGCGCTGTCCTTCGTCTGCTGAAACGTCTGGCCGGGGAAGGTCACGGCATCGTCCTGATCTCCCATAATCTGCACGCGGTGTTTGGGATCGCCGATCGGATCTGTGTGATGCGGCAGGGCAGAATCGTGGCGCAGCGTCCCGCTTCGGAGCTGAACCCCGAACGCGTCGTCGCTCTCATGACCGGGGCGGAGGGGGAGGCGTTGTGAAGCGTCTTCTGCGGAACATCGGGAACCCGAACCCTCATATCCTTTTTGTCGGATTGCTGGTCCTGAGCCTCGGACTGAGCCGGGCCTCGCCGTATTTCTGGACGGGGCGCAACATCGCGAATATCTTCGATCAAGCCTCCGCCGGCATCATCCTGTCGGTGGGCATGACCTTCGTGATTGCCGCAGGGGGTATCGATCTTTCCATAGGCGCCAACATCGCGCTCTCCTCCCTGGTGACGGCCCTGCTCCTGAAGCAGGGATGCGCTTTTTCGCTCTCGCTCGTGGCCGGGCTGCTCCTGGCCTCCGGGGGCGGGGTCCTGAACGGATGCCTCATCTCCTCCGTTCGACTGAACCCGTTCATCGTGACCCTTTGCACGATGTCGGTGTTTCGCGGGACGGCCCTGATGCTGACCGACGGACGCCCCGTATTCGATTTTTCGGAGTCCTTCATGGCCCTTGGGGGGACACTTCCGGGCGGGCTGAGCGTTCCCGCCCTGTTGGCCTTGTCCGTCGCCGGGATGGGCGTATTCCTGATGCGTTTCACGAAGTTCGGGGCCTACGCCTGTTTCATGGGCTGCAACGAGGAGGCCCTGTCCCGCAGCGGGGTGAGCGTCCATCGCTGGAAGCTGGCTTTCTACGCCCTGTCGGGTCTCTGTTCCGGGCTCGCCGGCCTGGTCCTCTGCGCTCGACTCAACACGGCGGAGCCGCTTGCCGCAGTCGGCATCGAGATGGAGGTCATCGCCGCAGTCGTTCTCGGCGGTACGGATATTCGCGGCGGACGGGGCAGTGCCGCGGGGAGCCTGCTTGCCTGCCTCTTTCTGGCACTGCTCCGGAACGGCTTCGTCGTCCTAAACGTATCGGCCCGATATCAGCAGCTTTTGATGGGGCTGATCGTCCTTGCCGCGGTCTCCGTGTCGGAAATCCGTCACGGAAGAAGAACTTAGGGGAGCGGGCTGCGCAGGCGTGGAACATTGTGGAGGGAGGAAAGGAATGAAGGGCATTTCGGTTCTGTCCCTGGGGGTGATGGCGATGGATACGGTGATCTCGGTCTCGGAACTGCCGAGGGCGGACGGTTTCGGCTTCATCGATGCGGAGCGGATGGTCCCGGGCGGAAGCGCCTCCAATACCTCCGTCGCCCTGGTGCAGCTGGGGGCGTCCGTCCGGCAGGCCGGTAAGGTGGGCGATGACCTCATGGGGGGACATCTGGTCCGGTCGCTCACCGATGAGGGGATCGACGTCAGCCGTCTGGTGACTCTCAAGGGCGGAACGACGTTCCATACCTATGTCTTTGCCGCCCCGGGCGGGGAACACTGTATCTTCGCCAACATCGGGGATTGCGTTACGAAGCTGAGTCCCCTGGAGCTTCCGTCCGGACTGTTGGATGGCATCGACGTCTTCTACACGGATTTCTTCGCCCCCGAGGCGGCTCTGTACCTGGCGGAACAGTCGAGGAAAAGGGGGATCAAGGTCGTGTTCAACCTCCAGTGTCCGCCCCTCTTCATGGAAAGGATCGGGGCGTCGCGGGAGGACATCGGGAGGATGATGGCCCTGTCCGACCTCTTTCTGATGGGACGGGCAGGCTATGGAGGGCTTTGTGGAGGCGGCTTGGGAGAGCAGGCGGTTTTTTCGGCCCTCTCCTCTATCTTGGGGCGTTTCGGTCCTGCCGACGGCGTCGTCCTGACCTGCGGGGAGGACGGAGCCTTCTGGTGCGACCGCGAGGGGATGTTGCATGTGAAAGCCTATCCCGTCTCCGTCGCGGATACGACGGGAGCCGGGGATTGTTTCAGTGCCGGCCTGATCTGCGGGTTTTACGGAGAGGGCATGGGCAGGGCGGCCTCGCTGCGTTTTGCGGCCGCAGCTGCGGCCCTGAAGTGTACGCAGCACGGGCCGCGCGTCAGGACCTCCCGGGAGGAGGTCCTCGGGTTTGTCGGAGAATGGGAGCAAAAAGTTTGAATTTTTTCGGAAAACACATCATTTCAAGGAGGTTAGGGTTATGCGCGGAGGAAAACGTTTTTCTGCGTTTGGGATGACGATGGTCCTGGGATTTGCTCTTGTCCAGGGTTCTTTTGTCCCGGCCTGGGCCGCCGATGCCGGTCCGGAAGGAGCGCAGGCGATGCTTGAGGCGGAAAAATCGTTGATGGATGCCCTGAAGCCCCTGCCTGAAAAGGGGATGAATGCGAGGCTGGGGGCCATTGAAAGCACCCTTTCCAACCCTTTCTGGATCACCATGGAGGAGGGGTACCGGGATGCGGCGAAGGAGTATGGAGTGACCATCGATGTCCAGGCCACGGCCACCGAGACGGACCTGGCAGGACAGCTGGACATCCTGAAGCAGATGATCGGGAAGCAATACGATGCCGTGTCCGTCTCTCCGCTTACGGAGCAGAATCTGCTTCTGGGCGTCGTCGAGGCCAACAAGAGCGGGGTGAAAATTGTCACCGTCGGAAACGGCGTGAACAGGGAGGCCCTGGAAAAACTGGGCGGGCGGATAGATGTCCACGTGACGACGGATTTCAGGATGCAGGGTGAGCTGGGGGCCGAGTACATCGTCGGCAGGACCGGTGGCAAGGGTAAGGTTGCGGTCATCGAGGGCATTCCGGGGGCTACTCAGAGCGAGGCGCGGAAGAACGGGGCGGTGGAGGCCTTCAAAAAGGCGGGGATGGAGGTCCTCGCGGTTCAGGCCGCGAACTTCGACCGCCGTCAGGCTTACGATCTGGCCGCCGCTTTGATCGACGCCAATCCGGATCTGGCCGGCATCGCCTGCGGCAACGACGTCATGGCCCTGGGGGCGGTCGAGGCCCTGAAAAGGAAGGGGATGAAGGACAAGGTCGTCGTCGTCGGGGTGGATTTCATCGAGGAGGCGAAAGCATCCATCGAAAGGGGGGAGCTGGATGCGACCGTCGCCATGTCGCCCTACCTTCTGGGGAAGGCGGGGACGATCCTGTCCCTGAAGGCGCTTCGCGGCGACACGTTTGTCGAGGATGTCGTGTGGACCCCCATCAAGCTGGTGGATAAGGCAAACGTCGCCTCCATGGAAGGATGGAGATGAGGGAACGACCTTCGTTGCGTTCGAAAATTCTGGGGAGCCTGATCGGTTCAGCGGCCGGGGATGCAATGGGGGCCGCCACGGAGGCGCGCACCACGGAGCAGATCCTCGAGCGTTTCGGGCACAGGGTGACCGATTTCGAGACTCCGCCGCCGGACACCTTCGCCGCCGGCAGCGTCGCGGGACAGGTGACGGATGACTTCAGCTCCGCCTATTTCATCGTCCGGAGCGTCGTCCGGAACGGGGGCAAGGTGGATGAAAATGAGGTGAAGGCAGCCCTTGTCGAGTGGTCGGAGCACGAGGTGTTCTTCGACCGTTTCGCCGGCCCGACCACGCGGATGGCGATCGAGCGCTTCAAGACGGGAGAGGACCCCTCCTTCCGGGGGATCAACCTCTCCTCCCGGCAGGCGACGAATGGCGCGGCTATGCGGATCGCTCCGATCGGGCTCCTGTTCCCCGGGGCCGTTGACCTTGCCGTCGAAAACGCCTTCCGTGTCGCGCGCCTCACCCACGACAACGTCCTTGCCCTTTCGGGGGCCTGTGCCGTGGCGGCGGCCGTGAACCGGGCCTTGTCGCCCGACGCCGGGCTTTACAGCGTCCTGGAGGCGGGGCTTTATGGAGCCCTCGAGGGAGAGCGGCTCGGCAGGGAACGGTCGCACGACGTGGCCGGTCCCCGGGTTGTCAACAAGCTGGAGCTGGCCCTGGATATCGGCCTGGGCCCGCTCGCGCCTGAGGACAAGGCGGTCGAGATACGGGATCGGATCGGTACGGGACTTCACATTGCCGAGGCGGTCCCTGCGGCTTTCGGCATCCTGGCCTCTCGGCGCGGGGACGCCATGGAGACCTTGATCGACTGCGTCAACATCGGCTACGACACGGATACTCTGGCGACCATCGCGGGAGGCATCGCCGGAGCCCTGTCGGGGGCGGAGGCCTTTCCCCGCCATTTCCTTTCGGTCCTGGAGAGCGTGAACGGTTTTGAGATCGCGTCTCTGGCGGACCGCATTCTCGAACTCGCCCTTCAGGACACCGGCCGTTCAGGGGGGAAGGAGGGGGAGGTGGAATGAGCGTAAACCTGAAGGAGAAGGTGCTGGGGGCCTTTTACGGCGCTGCGATTGGGGACGCGATGGGCGCCGCGACGGAGACCTTGTCGCGCCGCCGTATCGAGGAGGTTTACGGGGGCCGGGTGACGGCATTTCGAAAACCCGCCCCGGAGACGCCCGCCTCCGGCAGAGAGGCGGGACAGATTACGGATGCCTTCGGCATTCCGTGGGCACTGGCTCGGCAGATCGTGCGCCGTGGGGAGGTGGACGCCCGGGCAGGGGTCGATGCTCTTCTTGAGTGGAGCGCAGACGCGGATGTGTTCGAGCGTTTTGCGGGGATGACGACGAAAAAGGTGATCCGCCAGTTGAACGATGCCGCCGGGACGATGAACTATTGGGAGTACGCCGGCAGGCTCGGCAACAAGCTCTTCAAGAGCCACTTCTACGCGCTTTCCTCCAACGGCGCTGCGGTGAAGGCCTTTGTCCCCGGAATACTGAATCCGGGGGACCCCGACCGGGCGATCCGTGAGGCGATGACGATCTGCATGACCTCCCACGACGACCGGATCAGCATCTCGGGAGCCTGTGCCGTCGCCGCCGCGGCAAGCCGGGCTATGGAGGATGGGGCGAGCGTCGAGGATATGGTCGACGCCGCTTTTTACGGAGCCGGGAGGGGCTTGGAGTGGGCCCCGTCCAATGCGATGAGCTATCCGGGGCCCTCCGTACCGAAGCGTATGGAGATGGCGATTCGGCTGGTTATGAAGGGACTGCCTAAGGAGGAGCGGATAGCCCTTCTGGCGGATACCCTGGGCACCGGCCCCGCCATCGCGGAGACGGTCCCTGTGGCTCTCGCCATTCTGGTCTGCAACAGCGGGGAGACCATGCCCTCGATCTTCGATGCGGTGAATGTCGGAGACGAGACCAGTGCCATTGCGACCCTTGCCGGAGCTTTGGCCGGAGCCTTATTGGGAGCGAAGTCGACGCGCGCGGAGGATCGCCGCACGATCCAGGAAAAGAATCCTTTGGATATCGAGGAGACGGGCGCGCGCTTCTGCGAGCTGATCCAAGCGCGAAGCCTGGCGCGTGATGGCGGTGTGGCGCATGAGCTGCAGGAACGATAGGGCTGCTTACGGGCTTTTGCCCGTGTAAGCCGTCCTCCGGATGTCGGATGCCCGATGGATCGTGCGGTTGGGCCTGAATTGCGAGCACCGGCCGAAAGCCGGTGCTCGATATCTCTCCAACTCAACTTTCACGTCTAACATTTAGTCATGAAAAGTTCTGACATTAGCTCGTTGAGCGGAGCCGAATCGTTTCAGAAAATCGCTTGAGCGGACAGTTTCAGCCTTTTCCTCGAGGGAACCGGAAGGGAGGTCGGAAAGACTTCGAGCCTTGCACTCGGCCCTTCCTCCGACAGACACAGCTTCTCCGACACATACGCCACCCACCCCCCACCAAGAGCTCGAAGGCTTCCGGCAACGTGATATCCGCAAGCTCGTCACAAGCACAATGAAACGATTCTCCTCCGCCGAAAGAGAAACATCCGAACTGAGCGGAACCAGATGCTCCTTGTAAAGGGGGCGGACTTTTGACGTCTCCTTCACCATAGCGATGACGTCGAGCTCCAGCTCCTTCGGAGCCAGAATGTTCGCGGGCGTCGAGAACCAGGAATCGAAGAGCACGTAAGACGCCTTCAGTCCCGTGGCGAGTGCGCCGCGGAGCAATTCCGTCATCGCGTCGGGAGCCCTGTCCTGAGAGATCGGAGGGCTTCGAACGGGGTTTTGTGGATGAACGCCGGTTCGAAGAGTTTGCGGAAGATGTCGAGTACCGGAACATCTTCTTCCTTGTAGGCTCCGCTTCTCTTCAGAATAGAACCTGCTTTGAAGGAACGGAAGAAGGACTCGATGATGGAGGATGTCTCGTTCGGGGCAGCGGTGGTTTGTGTTATGCTTTGCGTGGCGTGGACCTCCAGGGGATTGTGTTTTTGGACGATGCAATTTTGCCCAAAAGGCTCCCATGCCGTTTTTTCTGGCTCGTTATTCTGTTTTCACGCTGCAAGATCGCTTTTTCAGCCCTCTTTCCCTGCGAAAGTCGCGAAGAAGAGAAACCGGGCAAAAAATATCCGCCAAAATGCTCTACCGTCAGTGAAGGGCTTTCTCTGCTGTAAAGCAAAAAAAAGGGTTCGGGAGAAAATCCCCTGAACCCTTGCTATTTCTGGAGCCGGCGAACAGATTCGAACTGTTGACCTGCGCATTACGAGTGCGCTGCTCTACCCCTGAGCCACGCCGGCTTCTACGATCCTGCGGAGTCAGACGCAGTCTTTCCGCTACGGCGAAAAATTTTATCAGGTTCTTGAAGCTTTGACAAGCCCCCGCCCCATTTTCAGTAGAGAATGGGAATGTCCGAGGTCCTCTTCCCCGAATTCCCTTCAGGGAAGTCGAAATTGGATTGAGAGGGACCTGTTCCGTCGGAACGGGCGGCGCAAGATGTCGCATCGGGCGCTTTCGGAGCCTGTGCTACGTCCTTCAAGGAGAGGGGCCGAGCTTTGAGGAAGCTCGATCCCGTGAAGGAATCCGAACCGGGTCGAGGGAGCCTCGTGGCGAAGGGCCGTTGTCCTTCTGGAGAAAAAGGGGGCGCAGGTCATTGCCGACGACTTTGGGGCCCCCTTTGGCGATGACGCAAGCTCGAGAGCTTTTTGACCGTTGTTTTCGTTTGAGGTAAAATAAAAAGAGCCGGCGTTTGACGAATCCCTATGTTACGACGATGCGGGGTGCAGGGCGACAATGGCGTCTATCTCGAACACAAGGGGGTTTGGTGAGTTGTCGCCAAAAGGGGTTCATTTTATCGTGGAAGCTTCCGGGTGCGGCGAGGTCATTACGGATGTCGTCAAGTTGCAGGATATTCTGGTGGAGGCGGCGAAACAGGCCAACGCCCAGGTATGGTCCGTTTCCTTCAACCGTTTTCCGCCCAACGGGGTCAGCGGCGTGGTGGTGATCAGCGAGTCGCATCTGTCGGTCCACACCTGGCCCGAGGCCAATTACATGGCCCTCGACATCTACACCTGCGGCGTCAACAGCAAGCCTTTCAAGGCGGTGGAATACGTGCTGAAGATGATCGACGCCAAGCGCAGCCACATAACCGAAATTTCCCGCGGACTGGACGACGACGACCACGTTTTTTACCACTCCTTCATCACCTGGGAGGAGATCCTCAGAAAGAACGGCGACACCGAGAAGGCAAACGCCTGAGAATTTTTTTCCAAATCCTTGTTCTGTGTTGGAGGCCGGTCCGGAGGGACCGGCTTTTTCGTTTTGGGAGAGGACGGTCCTTTTCCCTTTGGCGGGGCCGAGTCCCTTGCGGTAGAATGGGTCCGTGTTCCCATGCCTTAAGGGAGGTTGGCGCAATGGACAAAGGTCTGAGGCGTATTCCCCGCCTTCTCGTCGCAGCAACGCAGAGCGGGTCCGGCAAGACGACGATCGTCAGCGGGCTCTTGGCTGCCCTTCGGCGGAGGGGGCTTCGCATTTGCGGATACAAGGTGGGGCCCGATTACATCGATCCCGGGCATCATCGGCTGGCGGGGGGCTGCCCGGTCTTCAATCTGGACACCTGGCTGACCGACGAACGGACGATGGCCGGCCTGTTCGCTCGGACGTCGGAAGAAGCCGACGTCGCTGTCGTGGAGGGCGTCATGGGCCTGTACGACGGCGGGCGGGGCGGAGTGAGCAGCAGTGCGCAGATCGCGAAGCTTCTGGGCCTCCCCGTGGTCCTGGTGGTCGATGCGCGCTCCATGGGGGAGAGCGCGGCCGCGGTCGCCCTGGGTTTTCGGGAATACGACCGTGAGGTGGATCTTCGGGGCGTCATCCTGAACCGCCTGGGCTCCGAATCCCACGCTACGATGATCCGCGAGGCGCTGGACCGGGTCGGCATTCCCCTCCTTGGAGCACTGAGGCGCGACGAGGCGCTGGTCATGCCCGAACGGCATCTTGGGCTGGTCCCGGCCGGAGAGGGGCTGGACGCCGGCCGCATCGACCGCATCCGCGCTGCGGTCGAGAACGATGTCGATGTCGAGGCCCTGCTTGCGGCCGCGCGCTCGGCGGGGCCGCTTGCCCTGGAGCCCGTCCCTTCCCCCCGCCCCTTCGCGCGGAGGGTCGTCGTTGCGGTGGCTAGGGACGATGCCTTCTCCTTCTACTATCCGGACAGCCTCTCCGCTCTCGAGGACCGTGGGGCGGAGCTGGTCTTCTTCAGCCCGATACGGGACGGGACGCTGCCCGATGCGGATGCCCTGATCCTGGGCGGCGGCTTCCCGGAGGTTTTTGCGCGCGAGCTCTCGGCCAACGCGGCCATGCGTTCTGCCGTGGCGGCGGCGGCGGAGCGGGGGATGCCGATCCTCGCGGAATGCGGAGGATTCATGTACCTGACGCGGTCGATCACGGACTTTCGGGGCGAATCCTTCGAGATGGCGGGAGTCGTTCCCGCACGTTGCCGCATGAACGACCGGCTCCAGACCGTGGGGTATGTGGAGGCCCTCGCCCTGAGGGAGACGGTGCTTTGTTCCGAGGGGACAAAGCTGCGCGGGCACGAGTTCCATTTCTCTTCAGTGGAGCCCGAATCCTCCGGAGACGCGTTCCCCCATGCCTTCTCCCTGGAGAGGAAGCGTACGGGCGTCCGCTGCCCCGGGGGGTACGCGAACGGGGATATTCTGGGCTCCTACCTGCACCTCAACCTGGCGGGCAACCCCTCGGCAGCCGACCATTTCCTGGGGCGCTGCCTTGCCTTCAAGGAACGCCGCACCTTGTAGGCGGGCTCGACGGCCGAGGGAAGAGGTGGGAGGACGTGTCCCTTTGGCGTGGTGCGTTTACACGCTTCGGCCGAGCCCGAGAATTTTCCATTTCCCCCACCCCTTTCTTGACAAGGCCCCTTCCCTGAGCGTAAACTTTTATTGGAGTAAGAAAAAATTATCACGTCATTAAAAAAATCGCAGTCCTGCTTTCCAGGAGGGGGTCAAGGGGCTGTGCTCCGTTTGGGAGGTGTGGCTTTGGCTTCCGAAAGATTGGAGAAAAAAGATCATGTGAGCGTCGCCGAGACCGCATCGGGCGAGCCCACCGGTTCCGATATCGTCGCTTCCTACCTGCCTCTGGTCGACTTTCTGGCGGAGGCCCTGGGTCCGACCGCGGAGATCGTCCTTCACGACCTCCGCCGTGAGGAGCATTCCATGATCGCCATCCGCAACGGGGAGCTGACCGGACGCAGGGTGGGGGACGCCACCGCGACGGAGTCCGCCCTCAGGATGGTGCGCCGGGCCGAGGAGCGAGGCAAGTCCTACATGGCCAATTATTTCGGTCAGCCGGCGGGCGAGAAGATCCTGCGCTCCTCCTCCTATTTCATTCGGGACGAGGACCGGAGCGTCGTGGGGATCCTGGGCATCAACGTCGACCTCACGCAGCTTCTGGCGGCGCGCCAGACGATGGACCGCCTTCTGGCGCTTTCGGAGGCCGATCCTGCCGGAGGCTCTCTGCCTCCCTCCATCGCCTCCCTTTTTCCGGGGCGCCCCGGGGCGGCTTCCTCGCCCGACGGAGCCCTTCCGCCTCCCGAGTCCTCGCGCGACATCGAACACATGGTCTACTCGGTTCTCGACCGGGTGCTGTCCGCCTGCAAGGCGGACCCCGTGCGGCTCACGGCACGGGAGAAGCGCGAGGTGGTGGACGAGCTCAATGCACGGGGGGTCTTCCTGCTGAAGGGCGTAATCACGGAGGTCGCACGGCGCCTTGCCGTGTCGGAGCAGACGATATACCGGTATCTGAAGAACTGAGCGCGAACGGGTTTGTCCGAAAAATTTTCTCCCCGCCTTGGATGGGGGGAGGCTGGGTGGGGAGGTAACGACCATGCTCTTGATCGGAAACGGAATGCTGGTGACGCGCGATCCCGAAAATCCGTGGTTTCCCGACGGCTGTGTGGCGGTCGAGGACCGGCTGATCGTGTCGGTGGGACCGACGGCCGAGCTGCGGACCCAATACCCCGAGGCCCGATTCCTGGACGCGCGGGGCGGGCTGATCATGCCGGGCTTCATCAACGCCCACATGCACCACTACAGCGCGTTCTCGCGCGGGATGTTCACGAAGGACGCGCCGGCGCAGAACTTCATGGAGGTGCTGGAACGGCTCTGGTGGCGCCTGGACAAGGCGCTGAGCCTGGAGGACTGCTACTACAGCGGTCTCATCTGCATGATCGACTGCATCAAGAACGGAACGACGACGGTGCTGGATCACCACGCCAGTCCCCATGCGGTGAGGGGCAGCCTGTTCGAGCTGGCCCGTGCCGCCCGCGAGACCGGGATACGGAACTGCCTCTGCTACGAGGTGTCCGACCGGGACGGGCCGGAGATCCTGCGCGAGGGCATCGAGGAGAACATGGAGTTCATCCGCGCCGCGGCCAAGGAGGACGACCTGCTGGCCGGTACCTTCGGGCTCCACGCCTCCATCACGCTCTCGAACGAGTCCCTGGCGGCCTGCCGGGAGGCGATGGGGGATGCGGACGCGGGCTTCCACGTCCACGTGGCCGAGGGGCCGACCGATGAGACGGACTCCGAGGCGAAGTACGGCAAGCGCATCCTGGAACGTTTCCGCGATTTCGGGCTTTTGGGGGAGAAATCCATCGCCGTGCACTGCATCCATGTGAACGAGCGCGAGATGGACATCCTGAAGGAGACGGGGACGGCCGTCGTCCACAACCCGGAGTCCAACATGGGCAACGCCGTGGGTACGTCGCCCGTCCTGGAGTTCTGCCGCCGCGGCCTCCTGACCGGCCTCGGGACCGACGGGTACGTCAGCGACATGCTCCAGTCCTACAAGATGGCCAACGCCCTGCAGAAGCACGCCAACGGGCACCCCAACGTGGCCTGGGGGGAGATCCCGCAGATGCTCTTCGAGAACAACGCGCGCATCGCGGAGCGGTACTTCGGCGTCCCGCTGGGCCGTCTGTCGCCCGGATACTCGGCCGACGTCGTGGTGTCCGACTACGCGCCGCCGACCCCGTTGTCCGACGTCAACATCAACGGACATCTGCTCTTCGGGACATCCGGCCGGAGCGTCGTCACCACCGTCGCGCGGGGCAAGGTGCTGATGGAGAACCGCGTGCTCCAGGGGATCGACGAGAAGGCCGTCGCCGCCAAGGCCCGCGAGCTGGCGGTCAAGACGTGGGAGAGGTTCTAGCAGACGGCCAGCTCTCCGCGGGCGAAGCCCGCGGATGCTGTGCCGGTCGCTATCTGGCCAGCGCAACAGTTTGCGCTGGCCAGGCGTGAATGACCGGCCCTTTGCGGCCTTTTAGGCCGCAAATGCCGTGTCTGTCACTATCTCGACGGCACAACAGTTTGTGCCGTCGAGGCGCAGACGGCCAATCTGGGGAGTCGGATAGGCGCTGGTCAGGCGTGAATGACTGGCCCTTTTGGACCGTGACTGGCCAGGCGCAGACGGCCAGCCCGGCTCTTCGTTCAGAGCCGTCGAGGCGCAGACGACCGTGAAGCGCTTCGGCGCAGGCGTTTTTAGTGCTCGGCAGCTTTGATTCCTCTTTGCCCGGCAGGAGGGGCGAGGGGGGACGGATATTGAAGGAGGGGGTGTGCGCATGTCTCACTTCATGAGACCTCAGAGTTTTTCCGCGCTGCTGCACTGGATCGAGAGGGAGTACAGGGAGAAGGACTCCATCTTCGGGATCCACAAGTCGCTCTTCTGGCAACCCCGAAGGGAGCGGTTCTTCGTCCCGGACCTCTTCGGCGGTCCGGTATCCTCGCCCATCGGCCCGGCTGCCGGCCCCAACACGCAGCTGACGCAGAACATCGTCGCCTCGTGGCTGTGCGGAGCCCGCTACATGGAGCTCAAGACCGTTCAAATCATGGACGAGCTGGAGTTCGGCCGGCCCTGCATCGACGTCGAGGACGAGGGCTACAACGCCGAGTGGTCGCAGGAGCTGAAGCTGGAGCAGTCCGTGAGGGAGTACGTCAAGGCTTGGCTGCTGATCCCCGTCCTGGAGCGCCTTCTGGGCTGGGAGGGGTCGGAGGGGGCCGGCGGCCTCATCTTCAACATGAGCGTCGGCTACAACCTGGAGGGCATCCTTCAGCCCCGGATGCAGACCTTCATCGCCAAGATGCTGGACGCCTCCGAGGAGCTGGCCGAGTACCGCGCCGTGCTGAAGCGGGAGTTCCCGCAGTACGCGGACATTACCGCGCCGAGCGCGCTGGTGAACAGCGTCACGCTCTCGACCATGCACGGATGCCCGCCCGACGAGATCGGCAAGATCGCCCGCTACCTGCTGGAGGAGCGCAAGTTCCACCTCTTCGTCAAGATGAACCCGACCCTTCTGGGGCGGGACGAGGTGCGCTCCATCCTGAACGAGACCCTGGGCTACGAGGACATCCAGATCCCCGATCCCGTCTTCGACCACGACCTCAAGTACCCGCAGGCGGTGGAGATCATCCGGATGATGAAGGAGGCGTCGGCGAAACACGGCCGCTTCTTCGGCGTCAAGCTCACCAACACGCTGGCGATGTACAATTACCGCCGCATCATGCCGGGCGAGGAGATGTACATGTCCGGCCGCGCGCTCTACCCCGTCTCGATGAACCTGTGGAACCGCCTGAACCGGGAGTTCGGCGGAGACCTCAACGTCTCCTACTCCGCGGGGGCGGACGCGGAGAACATCGCCCGCATCTTCTCCTGCGGGGCCCTGACCGTGACGATGGCGTCCGACCTGCTCAAGCCGGGCGGCTACGCGCGTATGGGACAGTGCCTGGAGAACCTGAAGGCCGCGATGGAGAAGGAGGGGGCTTCCGACCTTCGGGAGTTCGCGCGCGACGCGGCCTCAAACCTGGAGAGGGCCGCGGCGGACGCCCTGACCGACCGGCGCTACAAGAAGAGCTATTATCCCGGGGCGCCGAAGGTCCCGTCGGAACTGGGCTTTTTCGACTGCGTGACGGCGCCCTGCATGGCGCAGTGCGCCGTCTGCCAGGACGTGCCGGAGTACGTGGGACTGATCGCGCGCGGCGACTACGATGGGGCGTTGTCCGCGATCCTGCGCCGAAACCCGCTTCCCGGTCTGACGGGCTACATCTGTACGCACCTGTGCCAGACCCGCTGCACGCGGTCGAACTACGACGAGGCCGTGGAGATCCGGGCCCTCAAGCGTTTTGCCGCGGAACGCGGCAAGGTGGCGACGCCGCGGGTGGAACGGAGCGCGCGGAAGGTCGCCGTGATCGGCGGCGGTCCCTCCGGTCTGGGGGCGGCGATGCGGCTGGCTCTGGCCGGCGTTCAGGTGACGCTCTACGAGGCGCGCAGCCGGGTGGGCGGCATGATGGCGATCGCCCCGGTCTTCCGCCTGCCCCACGACGTTCTGGATAAGGACGTGCAGCGCCTGAAGGATCTGGGCGTCACGTTCGTCCTGAACCATCGGGTGACGGAACCGCCGGAGCGGCTGCTGGAGCAGGGGTTCGACGCGGTGTACGTCGCCACGGGGTTCCCCTACGATCTGCCGCTCAAAATCGAGGGGGCGGAGGCCGAGGGCGTCTGGACGGCCATGGGACTGCTCGAGGCCACCATGGACGGCTCGCGGCCGAATCTGGGGAAAAAGGCCCTGATCATCGGGGGGGGGAACACGGCGATGGATGCGGCGCGGACCGCACAGCGCCTGACCGGTGCTCCCGTCACGGTGGTGTACCGCCGGACGCGTTCGGAGATGCCCGCCATCGAGGAGGAACGTCACCTGCTGTTCGAGGAGGGGAACCTTCTGGAGGAGCTGGCCTCGCCGGTGCGCGTCGTCGTGAGGGACGGCCGCGTCGCGGGGCTCGAGTGCGAGCGCAACGCGCTGGGCGAGGCGGACCTGGACGGTCGCCCCACCCCGGTGCCGACGGGGGAGAAGTTCATCCTGGAGGCGGACTCCATCGTGATCGCCATCGGGCAGAGCCCCGACCGGGAACTGTTCGGGGACGGCCGCGTCGCGCTGCGACGCAACGGATCCGTCATCACGACCCGGGAGGGACGCACCAGCCGCAGCGGGATCTACGCGGGCGGGGATCTCATCTCGGGGCCGGACATCGTGATTCGCGCCTGTGCCGACGGCACCCGGGCGGCGGAGGCCATCTGCCGGGACCTCGGCGTGGAGCTGCCGCCCCTGCCGAGCCTGCCGGGACTGACTCGGGAGGAGATCCTGGAGGCCAAGCGGGCCCGGGCCCGCCGGGCCGATCCGCACAAGGAGGAACACCTGCCGGTTGCGGATCGCAAGGGCTTCGAGCTGGTGGAGCGGACCC
This sequence comes from Fretibacterium sp. OH1220_COT-178, assembly GCF_003860125.1. Taxonomy (NCBI): domain Bacteria; kingdom Thermotogati; phylum Synergistota; class Synergistia; order Synergistales; family Aminobacteriaceae; genus Fretibacterium; species Fretibacterium sp. OH1220_COT-178. Next base: position 18,532 of record NZ_RQYL01000012.1, read on the forward strand.
TCGGCGAGGCCGAGGCTCGGAGCGAGGCCAGGCGCTGCCTTCAGTGCACGTCGCACTGCGACAAGTGCGTGGAGGTCTGCCCCAACCGCGCCAACTACACCTACGTGGCCCTGCCGGCGGCGTTCGAGGTCCCGGTCGTCGCGATGCGCGGGGATGCGCCCGCGATCGTCGCCCACGAGCGCTTTGCCGTGACGCAGCCGCGCCAGATCCTGCACGTCGAGGATTTCTGCAACGAGTGCGGCAACTGCGCCACGTTCTGCGTCCATCAGGGCAGGCCCTATATGGACAAACCGCGCATCTGCCTGAACGAGGAGGACTTCGCGTCGCAGGATGACAACGTCTGGCGCGTCTCGGACGGGCTCCTGAGGCGCCGCGAGGGCGGTGCGGAGATGCGGCTCTCGGTCACGGACCGCGGCTACCGCTACGAGGACGGGGACCTGGAGGTCACCTTCGACCGCGGTTTTGCGGTGGAGTCCCTGAAGGCGAAAAAGCCGTTCGAGGGGGAGCGGTCGCTGGTCCGCGCGGCGGAGATGCGGGTGGTGTACGAAGGGGTGGCGGACGCGCTCCCCTGGCTGCTGTAACGGATGACGACGCGGGGGCGCCGCCCCCGTCCCCCGTCCGGGGAGCAAGCTCCCCGGAACCCCATATAACAAAAATACGCAAAGAGGTGCATGGGTTATGGACTACGCAAAGATTCTGGAGAAGGCGAAATCGTACGAGAAGGACATGACGAAGTTCCTGCGGGACATGATCGCGATCCCCAGCGAGAGCTGCGACGAGAAGCGCGTCATTCACCGCATCAAGGAGGAGATGGAGAAGGTCGGGTTCGACAAGGTCGAGATCGACCCGATGGGCAACGTCCTGGGCACCATCGGGCACGGCAAGCACCTGATCGCGCTGGACGCGCACATCGACACGGTGGGCGTGGGCGAGCGCGCCAACTGGAAGTTCGACCCCTACGAGGGGATGGAGGACGACCAGGTGATCGGCGGCCGCGGCGCCAGCGACCAGGAGGGCGGCATGGCCTCCATGGTCTACGCGGGCAAGATCATCAAGGACCTGGGGCTCGAGGACGACTACACCGTGGTGATGGTCGGGTCCGTCCAGGAGGAGGACTGCGACGGCCTCTGCTGGCAGTACATCATCAAGGAGGACAAGCTGCGCCCGGAGTTCGTCATCAGCACCGAGCCGACGGACGGCGGCATCTACCGCGGGCACCGCGGCCGGATGGAGATCGAGGTGGTCATCAAGGGCGTGAGCTGCCACGGTTCCGCACCGGAGCGGGGCGACAACGCCATCTTCAAGGCGGGGCCGATCCTGAACGAGCTCAAGGCGCTGCACCCGAACCTGAAGGACGACGCGTTCCTGGGCAAGGGGAGCCTGACGGTGTCCGAGATCTTCTTCTCCTCGCCCTCGCGCTGCGCGGTGGCCGACGGCTGTCGGATCTCCATCGACCGGCGCCTGACGCGCGGCGAGACGGCGGAGTACGCCATGAACCAGATCCGCCGGCTTCCCGCGGTTGAGGCCGCGGGCGCCGAGGTGCGCATGTACAAGTACGAGCGCCCGTCCTGGACGGGGCTGCTCTATCCCACGGACTGCTACTTCCCGACCTGGGTCATCGAGGAGGATCACCCCGTCTGCGAGACGCTGATGGAGGCGTACTCCAGCCTCTTCAACAAGAAGGCCCGGCTCGACAAGTGGACCTTCTCGACGAACGGCGTCTCCATCATGGGCATGCACGGGATCCCCTGCATCGGGTTCGGGCCGGGGCACGAGAACCAGGCCCATGCGCCCAACGAGGTGACCTGGAAGGAGGAGCTGGTGGCCTGCGCGGCGCTCTATGCCGCCGTCCCTGGGCTCTACGTCCGGAAGTACGCCGACAAGATGCCCGAGCACACGGAGAACATCGTCGAGCGCTGAGAGCGTTTCCCTTTCAAAAAGCCGGGGCGCCGTTTTGCGCTCCGGCCCAAGCTCTTCGATGCGGTTGTTTCCGAGGCTTCGAGACGCTTCCTTAAAAATTGTCCTCCTCCCGGGGGAGGAGGACGAGGGAGGGGGAATGCGGAATGAACGGCGCTACGGAAAGAAATTTCGAGAATACCGTCTCGGCGGACGGGACCGATGCCGCCACAGATCCCCGTTCTGCAATCTACCGGCTTCACGGCATCCCGCCGTTGAAGCTTGCCTTGCCTCTGGGACTTCAGCATGTTTTGGCCATGTTCACCTCGAATCTGGCTCCCTGTTTCATCCTGGCGGGCGTTCTGGGGATGAGCGGTGCGGACAAGGTGATCATGGTGCAGTGCACCATGCTGATCTCGGGAGTCACGACGTTTCTGCAGCTCTATCCCATATACCTCTTTGGTCGCAGGCAGGGGCGCCCGCGCATCGGGGCCGAGCTTCCCATCGTGATGGGAACCTCTTTTGCCTTCGTTCCCACGTCGGTCACGATCGGCCGGCTCTACGGGCTCCCCGCCATTCTGGGCGGCGCGTTGCTGGGCAGTCTGGTGGAGTTCTTCATGGGTTTTTTCATCAAGCCGCTCAAGCGCTTTTTCCCACCGCTGGTTATCGGAGCGGTGTTGATGGCGATCGGTGCCAATCTTCTCACGACGGGTATGCACTACTGGGCCGGCGGGATCGGCAGCCCGGATTACGGCAGTCCGGCCAATCTGTGCGTCGGGCTGGTCGTGTTTCTGACGGTACTGGCGTGTCAGCGGTTCGGCAGAGGGATGGTGGCGCTCTCTTCGCTCCTGATCGGGCTCCTTGTAGGCTACATTCTCTCGTTCTTCATGGGAACCCTCGACTTCTCTCCGCTGCTGGATGCCGCTTGGGTGGACATTCCCCTGCCCTTCCGTTTCCGGTACGCATTCCATTGGGATGCCGTCCTGGGCTTTGCCGCGCTCTACGTGGTCTCCGGGCTCGAGACCATCGGCAACACGTCGGGCATCACCGTCGCGGCCTTCGACCGCGAGGCCACGGTGGATGAGACGGCGGGGGCGATCCTTGCGGACTCGTTCGGATCCATGCTGGCGACGGCCTTCAATACGCTGCCGAACACCGCGTTCGGCCAGAACGCGGGCATCGTGGCAATGACCGGGGTCGTCAACAAATTCTGTATCGCCCTGGGAGCCTCCGTCTTGGTGATTGCAGGGTTTCTGCCGAAGGTGGGAGCGCTCTTCTCCATGATGCCGAACCCGGTTCTGGGTGGGGCGTTGCTTATGGTCTTCGCGATGATCACCATCAACGGCATCAAACTGATTGCCAAAACGGGCTTCAGCCAGCGCAACGTCATCGTGCTGGGAATAACCTTGGCGCTGGGAATGGGGTTCGGTGGTGCGCCCGATGCGGTGCTGGCCCGCCTTCCTGGGCCGATTCAGTATGTTTTCCGAGATTCCGTCGTGGCGGTCTGCGTCGTGGGAATCCTGGCAAATGCCGTGTTCCCAAGAGAGGAGCAGGATCTGGCGGTCATAGATATCTGAATTTCAACATCAAGTCAGCCGTGCAGGTTGCTGTTTTTTTGTCGTCTCGGCCGCTTCGCGACCCTTTGCCGGCGTGCTGTGGATGCGCCCGGTGAAGCTCCCGTGCGATCCGCAAAACGCGCCTTTCGCTTGTCGGCGGTCCGTCTGCTCCCGCTCGTAAAAGCCGCCCGGCGAAGAACTTGAGTTCGTCGACGCGCAACTCAAAGATCTGCTGTCGATTTTATCGTCGAATTGATTGGGCATGATTTGGTATCGGACTGAGCATCGGAATATATGGAGCAGAACCTCGCTCCGTCCTTCGGAGGGGAGAGGCCTGGTTTACGATTGAGGAGAGGGGGGGATGGTGCATGTACCGGCTGACGATCAACGGCAAGGTCCATGATATTGAAGAGGACGGATCGCTGCTGGATTACCTGCGCGACACGGCCGACATCACGTCCGTGAAGAACGGCTGTGCCGAGGGGGCCTGCGGAGCCTGTACGGTCCTGATCGACGGACGCACGGCACGTGCCTGTGTCCAGAAGGTCTCCCGATTGGACGGCAGGACGGTGGTGACGGTCGAGGGGCTCTCCGGCCGCGAACGGGAGATCTACGCCTGGGCCTTCGGGGCCGCGGGGGCGGTGCAGTGCGGCTTCTGCATCCCCGGCATGGTGATGAGCGCAAAGGGCCTTTTGGACGCCAACCCGAGCCCGACCGTGCCGGAGATCAAGGAGGCGATCAAGGGGAACCTCTGCCGCTGCACGGGGTACGCGAAGATCGAGAGGGCCGTGGCGATGGCCGCGGAGGCCCTGCGCGACCCCGATTTTGTCCCTCCGCGGGACCCCTACGGCCGTCCCTATGCGCTGAGCGAGCGGATGCCGCGCCTCGACGCCCGCGAGAAGGTCCTGGGCACGGGCAAGTACGTCGAGGACCTCAAGATGCCGGGGATGCTCTACGGCGCCGCGCTGCGCCCCAAGACGCCGCGCGAGCGGATCCTGAGCATCGACACGAGCGCCGCGGAGGCGCATCCGGGCGTCGTGGCCGTGCTGACGGCCAAGGACGTGCCGGGCGAGCGGTACATCGGGCACATCGTGCACGACTGGCCGGTGCTGATCGCGCCGGGCGAGGTGACCCGATACGCGGGCGACGCTCTGGCCCTGGTCGCCGCAACCGGCAAGAAGGCGCTGAAGGAGGCCCTGGCGCTGATCCGGGTGGAGAGCGAGGTCCTGAAGCCCATGCTCACCATCGAGGAGTCCCTGGCCCCTGACGCGGAGCCCATCCATCCCTTCGGCAATCTCGTGAAGGTCAATGCGGTCGTCAAGCGGGGCGATGTGGACAGGGCCCTGGCGGAGTCCGCGCATGTGGTGAGCCACTCCTACAGCTCTCCTGTCGGGGAGCATGCCTTTCTGGAGCCGGAGACCGCTCTGGCCTACCCCGATGAGGGCGGAAGGCTGGTGCTGCGCACGTCCGGGCAGAGCGTCTACGACGAGTACCGTGAGGTGACGCGGATGCTGGGCTGCGGGGAGGGGCAGGTTCGCGTGATCTCGGCGCTGGTCGGCGGCGGGTTCGGCGGCAAGGAGGACATGTCCGTCCAGCACCACGCCGCGCTTCTGGCGTGGCACGTCAAGCGGCCGGTCCAGGTGTCCCTCTCCCGCCAGGAGAGCATGATCGTGCATCCCAAGCGGCACCCGATGTTCATGGACTACACCGCCGGCTGCGACGCGGAGGGGCGCATCACGGCCATGAGGATCCGGATCCGGGGGGACACGGGCGCCTACACGTCCCTGGGCGGCCCCGTGATGCAGCGCGCCTGCACCCACGCCACGGGGCCCTACCGCGTCCCGAACGTGGACATCGAGGGGACGAACGTCTACACCAACAACCCGCCGAGCGGGGCGTTCCGCGGGTTCGGCGTCACCCAGTCCGCCTTCGCGGTGGAGTCCACGCTGAACCTGCTGGCGGAGAAGGCCGGCCTCTCGTACTGGGAGATCCGGGACCGCAACGTCGTGGAGCCGGGCGACGTGCTGGGCAACGGCCAGATCGCGGCTCCGAACACGGGGATCCGCGAGTGCCTGAAGGCCGTCAAGCCGCATTTCGATTCATCGCCCCGCGCCGGCCTGGCCTGCGCCTGGAAGAACAGCGGCCTGGGGGTCGGCGTCCCCGACACGGGGCGGATGCGCCTCGTGGTCCGTGACGGCGGCATCCGGCTCTTTACCAGCGCGGCCTGCATGGGGCAGGGCGTGGCGACGACGATGGTGCAGATCGCGTCCTTCACCACGGGGCTTCCCGTGAACCGGATCGCCTTCAACGAGCCCGACACCGCCCTGACGCCGGACAGCGGGACCTCGACGGCCTCGCGCCAGACCCTGTTCACGGGCGAGGCGACGCGGCGGGTCTGCATGAAGTTTATGGAGGCCCTGAAGGAGGAGGGGGGCGACATTGCCCGACTGGAGGGGCGGGAGTTCTACGACGAGTTCCTGTTCGTAACGGACCCGATGGGCTCGGACAAGCCGAACCCGGTCAGCCACGCGGCCTACAGCTTCGGGGTCCACGTCTGCATCCTTGATGAGGACGGCCGGTTGGAGAAGTACGTCGCCTGCCACGATGTGGGGCAGGTCATCAACCTGAACAGCGTGGAGGGGCAGATCGAGGGCGGCGTCGTGATGGGGCTGGGCTATGCGCTGACCGAGGACCTGCGCCTCGAGGGCGGTATTCCGCGCGCACGGCTGGGGACGCTCGGGATGTTCCGCGCCCCGGACGTCCCGCCGATCGAGTGCATCCTCCTGGACTGCAAGGATCCGCAGGGCGCGGGCGCCTATGGGGCCAAGGGGGTGGGCGAGGTCGTTCTGGTCCCGCCGGCGCCGACCCTGGCCCTGGCCTATCAGCGGTGGGACGGCAGGTTCCGGGACAGCCTTCCGCTCGAGGGGACGCCGTACAGCCGGAAGAAGTAGCGGCGATGTCCGTCGGAAAGGTTGCCGTGCTCTGCGGCGGGGACGGCGCGGAGCGGGAGGTCTCCCTGAACAGCGGGGCGGCGGTGTGTGCGGCACTGCGTTCCGCGGGGCTCGAGGCGGAGACGATCGATCTGCAAAGCCTCGATGGGGCGAATGCGCTTGCCGGGCGCTTCGACGTCGCCTTCGTCGCGATGCATGGAGATTGGGGCGAGGACGGGACGCTTCAGGCGGTCCTGGAGGAGATCGGGCTTCCCTACACGGGGTCGGGCCCCTCGGCCTGTGCCCTCGCCATGCACAAGGGCCGGTCGCTCGAGCGGTTTGTCCGGGCGGGGCTGACAGTCCCGAGGGGGATGTTGCTCGCCCCGGGCGAGCCCGCGGACTTTCGGAGTGTCGTCGGCTCACTGGGCGAAGACCTGGTCGTGAAGCCCTGTTCGGGCGGCAGCACCGTCGGGGTGACGATCCTCCGGTCGGCGTCGGAGGGCGACTTTGGGGGGGCGGTCGAGTACGCGCGCCGCTATGGGCCCGAGGTCCTGGTGGAGTCCTACGTGGCGGGCCGCGAGCTGACCGCCGCGGTTCTGGAGCGGGGCGGGACGGCGGCCGTGCTGCCGGTAGTCGAGATCGTCCCGCGCCGGGGGTTCTACGACTACGCCAACAAGTACACCGAGGGGGCGACCGACTACCGCGTCCCCGCCCCCCTGGAGCCCGAGGTGCTGCGCCGTGTCGAGGCCGCCGCGCTTGCGGCCCATCGGGTGCTGGGTTGCCGGGCCTACAGCCGGGCCGATTTCCGTCTCTCGGAGGAAGGAGTGCCCTTCATCCTGGAGGTCAACACCGCGCCCGGGATGACTGGCACGAGCCTGGTCCCCAAGGCGGCCGGGGCGGCCGGCCTGAGCTTTCCCGAGCTCGTCCGGGCGATCGTGGAGGCCTCTTTGGACCAATGGTCCGCCCCTCGATGAGCTCCCGAAACCTGAAAGCCCGCCCCACAGCGGCGAACACAAAAAGAGTTCCTTCGCCCGGGACGAAGGAACTCTTTTTGTGTTGTTTGTGTTGTGTGCGTCGGTTCGCGGCCCGATTTGCCGATCAGGCTTCGGCCTTGTTGGCGTCCGCCTGCTTGTCCTCGGCGCGCTCGCGGTCCTGGATCTGGTTCCGGATCTCGTGCGGGGAGGGCATGTTGGCGATGCGGATCTCGTAGTTGTCGGTTCCCGAGGAGGCGATGGAGATGTCCCCGATGTTCAGCATACGCTGCACGATTCCCTGGGTCACCTGGACCGTTCGGATGCTGCGGGCTCCGATCTCTATGGATTCCCGCTTCAGGATGCCCTTCTCCAGCGCGACCTCGTCCGGGCGCACGATCAGCGTGGTGGAGAGGCGCTTGACGGCCATGTCCAGGAGGGCGGCGAGGACGAACAAACCCAGGAACCACCACAGGACCTTTTGATAGGTCGGGGTCAGGGTCACCTTGACCGATATCAGGATCACCAGGACCAGGCAGGCGATCATTGCGGCGATATGCAGATAGAAACTTCTCCACGCGGGTTTGTACGTATGGCTCTCCAAGCTCATGTCATTTGCCTCCCTCTCGGGTCTGTTTTGATGCCTAGCGCCTTCATTATAGCAAGAACGGAGGCTTTTTGACGACCCGGACGCGATTTCGGGTGTTTTGTGGCTGAGGAAAAGCGCGCGTTCGCCGCCGTTTCCATCCGAGGAGCCATCGCGTATACTTTTGGGGCGCGATGAGGCCGCGTTCACCCCGCGCGTCAGGAGGGAAGCCCTTGTTCGAGATCGTCAAAACCGCGCTGCGGTCGCTTCTGGCCAACCGCACCCGCTCGCTGCTCACCATGCTGGGCATCATCATCGGGGTCGGTGCCGTAATCACGATGGTGGCCATCGGGCGCGGCGCCGCGTCCCGGATGGAGCAGTTCATATCGGGCGTCGGCTCGAACCTGCTCCTGGTGTTTCCCGGCGCGCCGCGGTCCGGCGGTGCCCGTCATGCCGCAGGGACGGGGGCCTCTCTGACGCTGCAGGACGCCCAGGCGCTGATGGACGAGGGCGTGCTGATCGCGAGGGTGGTCCCGGAGGTGTACGGGGCGGGACAGGTCGTCTACGGAAACAGCAACTGGAACACCATGACCCTGGGCAGCACCCCCGACCTCACGACGGTTCGGGAGTGGCGCGTGTCCGCCGGGCAGCCCTTCTCGGACTCGGACGTGCGGGCCGCGGCCAAGGTCTGCCTCCTCGGAGCCACCGTCGCGCGGAACCTCTTCGGCGGCGCCGATCCCGTGGATGCCGTCGTTCGCATCCGCAGGGTGCCCTTTCGTGTGATGGGGGTCCTGGCGCCCAAGGGACCGAGCCCCTGGGGCAGCGATCAGGACGACTTCGTCGTGGTGCCCATCACCACGGCCCAGAGAAACCTCTTTCGCTTCGGAACGCGCGGCTCCGTTCGGAGGATCACCGTCCAGGCGGCGAGCCGGGAGTCCATGGAGGCCGTCCAGCAGGAGGTGCGGTCGATCCTTCGTCAGAGGCACCGCATCCCCGAGGGCGGGGAGGACGACTTCGACATCCGGGACATGACGCAGATCCTGGAGAACGCCGCGAGCTCCACGCGCGTCATGGGGCTGTTGCTGGGGACGGTCGCCTCGATCTCGCTGCTGGTCGGCGGGATCGGGATCATGAACATCATGCTGGTCTCGGTGAGCGAGCGCACGCGGGAGATCGGGATCCGCATGGCCGTCGGCGCCCGGCCCTCGGATGTACGCATGCAGTTCCTGACCGAGGCCGTGGTGCTCTCGCTGCTGGGTGGGGGGATCGGGATCGTTGGGGGCGTCGGCGTCTCGCGGGCCGTCACGGAGCTCCTGGAGTGGCCGACGATCATCACCGCCGAGTCGGTGTTGGTGGCCGTGGGGTTCTCCGCGGCCGTGGGGGTGTTCTTCGGGTTCTGGCCCGCCTGGAAGGCGTCGAACCTCGACCCGATCGACGCCCTGCGCACGGAGTGAAGGCCGGCAGGCCGTGAAGGGGGACGGAGAAAAACGAAGGGAGCCCGACGCGGGGCTTTGCAGCGTCGGGCTCCCTTCGGGTTGGCCGTTCCCTTTGCCGTTCGGAGCGGCGACAGGGGGCCATGGGGCGGCCCCGGGGAACGTCAGTTGATGTAGGCGTCGTACTCCAGCTCGTACTCGTACCACACTCCGCCGATCGAGTACTCTCCGTCCTCCTTGACGCGGACGCTCTTCTTGTCCGCCGACAGCCTGAGGTCGTACTCCTGCTTGCGGCCGCGGGGATAGTCGATCTCCAGCTCGTTCCCCCTCAGCTTGTAGCCGGGCGCCCGGATCGTCTCGGGCTCCGCGGTGGTGAAGGTATGCCCCGCCCCTGCGGTGGGCGCCGTCCAGCTGTTCGTTCCGGAGACGAGAAGGGACGGGCTTGCCCCCGCACCGACCTCGATCTTCAGATGATAGTCCATGCCCTCGATCAGCGGTTTCAGCGGATAGCGTTGCATTTCGGTCGACTTGTCCTTGGTCTGTCCGCGCAGCGAGGCCATGTTGATCTTCCAGTTCCCCTCGAAGTCCTTCAGCTGCACCGCTCCGGGGTTGGTGGAGGGCGGAGGCGTCTGCCCGGGCTGGGAGGGCTGATTGGGGGAGGGCGGAGGTGTCTGTCCGGGCTGGGAGGGTTGATTGGGGGAAGGCCGATTTCCTTCTCCTCCTCCGCCACCGCCTCCGCAGCCGCCGAGCGTCAGAAGCAGCGAAAACGCCAAAAGAGCCGCACATGCGTACACAGCCAAATTCTTCTTCATTGTTGTGGTTCCTCCTGTGAAATGTCTTCTCCTGAGGGAAAAACGGTCACGCGCTTTCCACCCCGGCGTCGCCCCGGAAGCCCGAACGGCACGATCCCCCTCCTTCAGGAGTGCTGAGCCGCACTTCGCCATCGATTTAGCCAAAAGCCGGCTCATGGCCAATAGTTTATAAAGAGGCAATTTTTTGTCAAGCGGAGAATCTATCAGGGGCTTTTGAGTAAAAATCGGGTTGCAGGTCTTCCTGACTTTTGAAAAGCGGTTGCCGGAGGAGAAACGTCGGGACGGAATCGGCGGTGTCGTGTTAAAGTAGGGAAGGGAGGTGGTGGCGTAATGGATTGGAGGAGGCTGGAACAGGACCTGATCGCCCTGCGGCGCGATCTGCATCGATATCCCGAGGCGGCCTGGACGGAGTTCCGGACGTCCTCGCTGGTTGCGGAGCGCCTGGAGCGTCTGGGCTACAAGCCGGCGGTCGGTCTGGAGACCGTGGAGGTCGACGCCGTCATGGGACGTCCCTCGGAGGAGGAGATCGACCGCCACATCGGGCGCGCGGTCACGCAGGGCGGCAACGTCGGCTGGATCGAGGCGATGGGGCGCTATCCGGGGGTCGTCGCGGTGCTGGAGACCGGCCGCCCCGGTCCGGTCGTGTCGCTGCGGTTCGACATGGACTGCGTCGACGTGGACGAGGACGAATCGCCCGACCATCGTCCGAGGCGGGAGAACTTCGCCAGCGTCAATCCCCACCTCATGCACGCCTGCGGTCACGACGCCCACACGGCGATCGGTCTTGGGGTCGCGGAGGTGCTGATCGCCAGGGAAGGGCTGCTGAACGGGACCGTGCGGCTGATCTTCCAGCCGGGCGAGGAGGGATGCCGAGGGGCCTACGCCATGGTGCAGAAGGGCGTCGTCGACGGCTCGGACTACTTCCTGGCCATGCACATCGGCGGCGGGGTGCCGTCCGGGACGTTCGGGCTGAACTCGCTGGGGTACCTGAGCACGACGAAGTTCGACGCGCACTTCACGGGCCGTCCGGCCCACGCGGCGGGCGCGCCGCACGAGGGGCGCAACGCCCTGCTGGCCGCGGCTGCTGCGGCGTTGGGGCTCCATGCCATCGCGCCGCACCGGGACGGGGCGATGCGGGTCAACGTCGGGGTCCTGAACGCCGGGACGGGCCGCAACGTCATCGCCGGCAGCGCCACGATGAAGGTGGAGACCCGGGGCGAGAACCAGGAGATCGCCGACTACGTCTACGAACGCGCAGTCGAGGTCCTGAACGGTGCGGCGGCCATGTACGGGACGACGGTCGAGCTGGAGAGGACCGGTGCCGGAACCACGGCCTGCGGGGACGCGGAACTCGTGTCCTTGGCCGGGGAGGCCGTGCGCGCCCTGAACTGCTTCGAGGAGGTCGTCGAGACCGTTCGGGGCGGGGGCAGCGAGGACGCGACCTGGATGATGCGCCGCGTTCAGGAGGGCGGGGGCCAGGCCACGTACATGGCTCTGGGCTCGGACATCGCCGCGCCGCACCACAACGGGCGGTTCGATCTGGACGAGCGCAGCATCGTGCCGGGCGTGCGTGCGATGGTCGCGGTCACGGAGCGTTTGCTGAATTCGAAATGATCGCGTTCCGGGGCCTCCGGCCCCGGGCGGGGGGAAGCCCCCGGATTTTTGATCCTTGGGAGGTCTCGTCATGAAGAAGAACATCGGTCCCAGAACGGTCGGTTTTCCCACGCCCGTCGTGCTGGTGGGGACGACGGACGGGGAGGGGCGCCCCAACCTCGTCACTCTGGCCTGGGTCGGCATCTGCTGCTCGGAACCGCCCGCGGTCCAGGTCTCGCTTCGCCCCAGCCGCTACAGTCACGCCGCCATCGTCGGCCGGGGGGCCTTCAGCGTCTGCGTTCCCTCGAAGCGTTACATGGACCAGACGGATTTCTGCGGCATCGCGTCCGGGCGCAGCTGCGACAAGTTCGCCGCGGCGGGCCTGACGGTCGAGTCCGGCCCCGAGCTGGGGCTTCCCTTGGTGGCGGAGTTTCCCGTCTGTCTCGAGTGCCGGCTGCTGCACACCTTCACCGTCGGGTCGCACGACCTGTTCGTGGGGGAGATCGTCTCCTGCTCCGCCGAGGAGTCGGTGCTCGACGCGCGGGGCCGGCTGGATCCGAATGCGCTTGAGGCGCTGGTCTATATGCCCGGGGACGGCTATTACGACCTCGGGCCGCGTCTGGGTTCGAGCTTCGAGGTCGGTAAGCGCCTGATGCCCCACGAATGAGCGGTGGCTCGGGGGCTGCCTCCCCTTGACGTTGGCGCCCCGGACGCGAACGGGGACGCCCCGTGGGGCGTCCCCGTTTCGTGTGGGGTCGTGGATCGAGCGGCTACTTGAGGAAGATCCCCACGCCGGGGCCCAGGGGCAGGTCGAAGCCGAACCAGACGGCCATGAGCGTCGACCAGGCGATGAGGAAGCAGACGGAGTAGGGCAGCATCATGGAGATCAGGGTGCCGATCCCCGCGTCCTTGTCGTACTTCTGGACGCAGGCCACGATGAAGGCGAAGTAGGTCATCAGGGGGGTGATGATGTTGGTGCTGGAGTCCCCGATGCGGTAGATGCACTGGGTGAACTCGGGCGAGAAGCCGATGCCCATGAACATGGGGACGAAGACCGGCGCCATGATGGACCACTTGGCCGAGGCGGAGCCCATGAAAAGGTTGATGAAGGCGGAGATCAGGATGAAGGCGATGACCAGGGGGGTCCCCGTGAAGTTGATGGCCTTCAGGAAGATCGCGCCCTCGACCGCCAGGATGGTGCCGAGCTTGGAGACGTTGAAGACGTAGAGGAACTGCGCGGCGGCGAAGGCCAGCACCAGGTAGCCGCCCATCGTGGACATGCTCTTGCCGATCATCGCCACGGCCTGCTTGTCGCTGCAGATGCTGCCGCTCCCGATGCCGTAGGCGAGGCCCGGCACGAGGAAGAAGAACATGATGAAGGAGACCAGGCCGGTCATGAAGGGGCTGCGCAGAAGGTCGCCGGTCTTGGGGTCCCTGAGGAGTCCCCAGGACGGGACGGTCGCCAGCAGGGTGAGCGCGATGAAGACCAGCATCGTGATGCCGGCGTAGCGCAGGCCCTTCTTCTCCGACTCGGTGATGGCGGCGGAGATGTCGACGGAATCTCCCTTGTACTCGCCCAGCCTGGGCTCGACGATCTTCTCCGTGATGAAGGTTCCGATGAGGGTGATCAGGAGGGTGGAGGCGATCATGAAGTACCAGTTGGCGGTGGCGTGGACCACGTAATCGGGGCTCAGCAGCCGTGCGGCCTCGGTGGAGATCCCTCCCAGAAGGGGATCGATGGTGCCGATCAGGAGGTTGGCGGAGAAGCCTCCGGAGACGCCCGCGAAGGCTGCTGCCATGCCGGCCAGGGGATGGCGCCCGAAGTTCATGAAGACGATCGCTCCGAGGGGCACCAGAACCACGTAGCCGGCGTCGGACGCAATGTTGGACATGACGCCCGCGAAGACCATGATCAGGGTGACGAGCCGCTTGGGCGTGCTCAGGACCATCTTGCGGATGAGTGCGGAGAGGAGCCCCGATCCGTCGGCCAGGCCCACTCCGATCAGGGCCACCAGGACGGTCCCCAGGGGCGCGTAGCCCGTGAAGTTCTTGACCATGCTGGTGTAGAAGCCGCGCAGGCCGTCGGCCGTCAGCAGGGACACGGCCTTCACGGTCAGCATCTTGATCTCGTTGTTGGACGCCCGGTCGACCCCTTCGTAGGTCACCGAGAGCCCGAAGTGGGCGCAGATGGCCGAGAGCACCATCACGAACAGGGTCAGGATGACGAAGATCGTCACCGGGTCGGGCAGCCTGTTGCCCCCGCGCTCGACGGCGTCCAGAAAACGGTAGAGCAGTCCTTTTCTCCTTTGCAGTTCAACCATGCGAATGAAAGACCTCCTTGTGAAAATGAAAATATGAGTTGCAAATTATAGTATCAATAGCCCCGGGGATATTCAAATATATTTTTGAGTGAAATACTTACGTTAAAAATCCCCTCGGGGGAACAATGTTTTCCTGCTGTGGGGGCGTCGGACCTCTTATTGGGGAGGGGCGGGTATTGTATCATAAAGAAAGCGGCAGCCGCATCGGAAAGGATGGATCGAAGAGATGGAGACGACAAATCTAGGCAACGTGTTTTTCGCCTTTGGGCTGACCCTGTTCGCGGGGCTCTCCACGGGTATAGGCAGCGCCATCGCCTTTTTCGCACGCAGGACCAACACGCGTTTTCTGGCGTTCTCCCTGGGGTTCTCCGCCGGGGTGATGATCTACGTATCCATGACGGAGATCCTGACCAAGGCGCAGGCGGCCCTGGCGGAGGTCGTCGGGGAGAGGACGGGAGCCTGGCTGTCGGTGGTCGCCTTTTTCTGCGGCATGGTGGTCGTGATGCTGATCGACAAGTTCGTGCCCTCCTACGAGAACCCGCACGAACTGCATCGTGTGGAGGAGATCCAGGGAGCGGCCGCGGAGAAGGGGCGGGAGCGGGCCCTGATGCGTATGGGGATGTTGACGGCTCTGGCCATCGCGATCCACAACTTCCCCGAGGGCATCGCCACCTTCATGGCGGGGCTGCACGATCCGCACCTGGCCGTGCCCATCGCCCTGGCCATCGCGATTCACAATATTCCGGAGGGGATAGCCGTATCGGTGCCGGTCTACTACGCCACGGGAAGCCGCGCCCGGGCCTTCCGCCTGTCCTTCCTGTCGGGCCTGGCGGAGCCCCTCGGGGCGCTCCTGGCGTGGCTGGTGCTGGCCCCGTTCCTGAACGGGGTGCTCTTTGGCCTGATCTTTGCGGGGGTGGCGGGCATCATGGTGTTCATCTCCGTGGATCAGCTCCTGCCCTCGGCCCGCAAGTACGGGGAGCACCACGTCTCGATCTACGGCCTGATCGTCGGGATGGCGGTCATGGCGGTCAGCCTGCTGCTGTTCCTGTAGAGGGAAGCCCATCCTTCCGTGCCCCCCGCCCGAGCTCCCGGAACTTTTTCAGGGCGTCCTTGTAGCACACGACGATCGCCTTTCGGGAGGAACCGTGGTAGCGGGCCTCGAGGTCGGCCAGAATCAGCGGCTCGTCCCCGGTCAGGGAACGCCCGATGAAGAGGTCCCGGATGAAGCGGTCGGTCAGGGGGAGCACCACGGACGAGCTGCACTCCAGGACCGTGCCAGCGGCGGAGAGGATGAAGGTGATGAAGAAGCCGTTGTAGCGATGGCTGATGGGGTTGTCCCCGGATACCTGCGCGTTGCCGACGATCAGAAGGGAGTCCTTCGGGAACTCCCGCGTCGCTGTCGTGTTTTCGCCCATCTTTCGATGTCCCGCCTCTTCGTAGTGGCGAAGGCGTTCGGCCCTCCGCCCTGCGCCCTAGCATAACACAGGCGGATGCGTGGATGGCGAGTCGAATCTGGAGGAGTTTACGATGTACGACCTTGTTTTGAAAAATGGCATGCTGGTGCTGCCCGACGACGTGTTCGCCGGGGATCTGGCCGTCAGGGACGGGCGGGTCGCCGCGCTGGGAGCCGATCTCGCCGGAGCGGCGGCCGAGACGGTCGACGTGTCCGGGATGTTGGTGCTGCCCGGCGCCGTCGATCCCCACGTCCATATGGAGCTCCCCGTCGGGGGTACGCGCTCCTGCGACGACTTCCTGACGGGCACGCGCGCCGCGGCCGCCGGGGGTGTCACCACGATTCTGGATTTTACCGTGGGCAGCCGCGAGACGTCGATGACGGACGACCTGACCGCCCGGTTGGAGGCGGCGGCGGCCTCGATCGTCGATTACGGGCTCCACGCCGAGGTGGTGGGCTGGACGCCTGCGCGCCTCGTCGAGATGCGCGAGGTCGCGGAGCGGGGCGTGCGCAGTTTCAAGTTCTTCACGGCCTACGCGGCGTCGGGCCGCAGGACCGGGAACGGCCCCCTTTTCGAGTCCATGAAGGTCCTGGCGGAGCTGGACGCCGTCGCCTCCGTCCACGCGGAGGACGAGAGCCTGATTCAGGCGCGCCTGGAACTGATGGGGGACGGGGAGAAGGGCTGCATGACGGCGCTCGGGCTCTCGCGCCCCGACCTCTGCGAGGCCTCGGCGGTGCGCGAGGTGGCCTGGCTGGCGCGCCGTGCCGGGGCCAGGGTCCACATCATGCACCTGAGCTCCGCACTGGGGCTGGAGGAGGTGCTGGAGGCACGGCGGGACGGCGCGGACATCACCGCGGAGACCTGTCCGCACTACCTGCTGCTGACGGATGCGGTCTACGGACGCGAGGACGCGCGGTTCTACTCGGCGTCTCCGGCGCTACGGAAGGACGGGGACCGGGAGGCCCTGTGGGGCGCGCTGGGATCGGGGGACGTGGATTTTCTGTCCACCGACCACTGCCCCTTCACCTGCGCCCAGAAGGAGTGGAGGGGGACGTTCGACCGCCTGCCCTACGGGATGGGGAGCGTCGAGCTGATGCTGCCGCTGGCCTACTCCGAGGGGGTGCTGGGGGGGCGTTTCTCCCTCTCGGATCTGGCGGAGCGGACGGCGGCCGCGGCTGCCCGTCGTTACGGGCTCTGGCCGCGCAAGGGCAGCCTGCTGCCGGGGGCCGATGCGGACATCGCGGTGCTGGACCCGACGGAGGAGTGGACGGTCTCCGCGGAGGGCCTGCATTCGAGCTGCGATTTCTCGCCCTACGAGGGCCGTACGGTGCGGGGCCGGGTCCGGGAGACGTATTCCCGTGGGGAGTGCGTCTACCGGTCGGGAACGTTCCCAGCCCGGCCCGGCCGGGGGCTCTTCCTGGCGCGATGAGCTTCCGGGGATCGGGACGCGCGGGGGCCGGGGGAGGATGCCGATGAGGCGCGACAGGGCGATGCGATGGATTTTGTTCGGTGCGGGGATGCTCTGCGGCGCCGAGGCCGGGCACCTCTTCTACCTCGACAGGGCGGCGGCCGGAGGGGCGTTTGTGGCCCTGTCCGCGATGTTTCTGTTCTTCTCCCTGGCGGGGGACCGCGGGATGCGCGACGAGGAGGAGCCGTTCGTCGAGGAGCGTCCGGAGTCCGGCGAAATTCTGACGGAGCTGGGGCTCTTCCTCGCGGACGAGGCGCTCAACGGCTTCAAGCGGATCGGGCGCACGATGCCGCCGTCCCCCATGGAGGTGGCCCAGCTGGAGGATCGGCTGGATGCGCTTCTCGTCCGCCTGGGGGCCCCGGCCGCGGAGCGGGCGCGTCTGGCCGAGGAGTTCGAGAGGATCAAGGGGCATGCCCGAAGGAACGAGGGGCGCAGAGCGCTGAGCCGAAGCGCCCGACTTTAGACGCGAAAGGAATGAGGGAATGAACAAGGGACAGAAGTTCTCCGCCGGGTATTTTCTGCTGACGCTCCTGGTGGTGTGGCTCTTCGGGGATCTCGTCTACAAACCCTATATCGCGAGCCAGACCGAGGTGCCGTACAGCACCTTTCTGTCGGATCTCGAGAGGGGCGCCATCGCCGACGTCAGCCTGGCCGACGACCGCGTGGTCTACTCCCTGAAGCCGGCGAGTGACGACGGGGTCCGAAGGGCCTCGCCCGTGCGGAGCGTGGTCCGGGTGCCGGACGTTCTGCTGGTCGAGCGGCTGGCGAGCGCCGACGTCGCCTTCGGCGGCGTCGCCCAGACCCAGAGCCTGCTGGACACGCTCTTCAGCATCCTGCTTCCCTTCCTGCCCCTGGCCCTGATCTGGTACTTCATCTTCAGGCGGATGCAGGGCGGCGGGGGAAGCGTCATGTCCCTGGGGCGCAGCAAGGCCCAGGAGCTTCAGGGCGAGATGACCGGGGTGCGCTTCGCCGACGTCGGAGGCGTGGGGGAGGCGGAGGTCGAGCTCCGCGAGATCATCGAGTTCCTGAAGGAGCCCGAGCGCTTCAACCGGTTCGGGGCGAAGCTGCCCAAGGGGATCCTCCTGGTGGGGCCCCCCGGCACGGGCAAGACCATGCTGGCGCGGGCGACGGCGGGCGAGGCGGGGGTGCCCTTCTTCTACATCACGGGATCGAGTTTCGTCGAGATGTTCGTCGGCGTGGGGGCGGCGCGGGTGCGCGACCTGTTCGAGCAGGCCAAGAAGAAGGCGCCCTGCATCATCTTCATCGATGAGATCGACGCCATCGGACAGTCCCGCGCGCGTGCGGGCGTCATGGGGACGAACAGCGAGCAGGAGAACACGCTGAACCAGCTCCTGGCGGAGATGGACGGCTTCACCCCCAACACGGGCGTCGTCATCATGGCGGCGACGAACCGGCCGGAGATCCTGGACCCGGCGCTGCTGCGTCCGGGGCGCTTCGACCGGCAGATCCAGGTGGTGCTGCCGACGGAGGAGGGGCGCAGGGAGATCCTCGCGATCCATACGGCGTCCATGCCCCTGGACCCCGACGTGGACCTGGCGGCGATCGCGAAGGTCACCCCGGGGTTCTCCGGGGCGGACCTGGCCAACATCGCCAACGAGGCGTCGCTGCTGGCGGTGAGGCGCAAGGCCGAGACCGTCGCGATGGCGGATTTCGACCTCGCCATCGAGCGGGTGGTGGCCGGCCTCCAGCGCAAGACGCCGCTGACCCCCGACGTGAGGCGGAAGGTGGCCTACCACGAGATCGGCCACGCCCTGGTGGCCTGCTACCTGCCCTGCACGGACCCGGTGCACAAGGTCAGCATCATCCCGACCGCAAAGGGCGCGCTGGGCTACACGATGCAGATGCCCACCGAGGACCAGTACCTGATCGGGGAGATGGAGCTGAAGTCGCGCATGGCCGTCATGCTGGGCGGCCGGGCCGCCGAGCTGTTCGTCTTCGGGGAGCCCTCGACGGGCGCCTCCAACGATCTGGAGCGCGTTACGGACCTGGCGCGGAGGATGGTGACCGAGTTCGGCATGTCGGAGCGCCTGGGGCCGGTCCGCTACGCCGGCTCCGCCGCGACCTACCTGAGGAGCGCCTCGGGCAGCCGGACCGACCTGGGCCCCGAGACGGTCGCCGCGATCGACGGGGAGATCCGCGCGCTCGTGACCGAGGCTCAGGAAAGAGCGGGAACGGTCCTCCGCGAGCACGAGGCCGTACTGCACGAGGTGGCCCGCATCCTTCAGGAGAAGGAGGTCATCGGCGGGGAGGAGATCCGGGCGGTCGTAAAGCGCATCGAGGGGGTGGACATCGTCCCGCACTGCCCGTCGGTCCCGTGGAGGCAGCCCCGGGACAGCTGAACTTTCAAGAGGAGAGCTCCCTGAGGAATGCGGCGAACGCGTTCCTCAGGGAGCTCTCCTCTTGTTTGGGCTTGTTTGGGCCTCAGCAGGGGGCGTAGCCGGATTCCAGCTCCATTCGGTTGCGCCCCTCTTTCTTTGCCCGGTAGAGGGCGTCGTCGGCACGCCTGATCAAGGTTTCGGGGGTGTCTCCGGGGTGGAACAGGGAGATGCCCAGGGAGACGGTCAGGGTCTTGTCCGCGCCCAGGGTGCTGGAGTGCTCCTCGCAGCTGAGGCGGATGCGTTCCGCGACGATGCAGGCGATGGGCAGGCTCGCGCCGGACAGGATGACGCTGAACTCCTCGCCCCCGTAACGCGCGGCGACGTCCTGCTCCCTGAGGGAGTCCCGGATGACCCTGGCGACCAGGGTGAGGGCCCGGTCGCCCTCCTGGTGCCCCCAGGTGTCGTTGTAGCGCTTGAAGTGGTCGATGTCCAGCATGATGAAGGCGAGGGCCTTGCCCGTCTTCCGGGCCTGTTTGACGCTCTCCTCCAGGACGTGCTCCAGGTACGACCGGTTGTACAGCCCCGTCAGGCCGTCCCTCTGGCTGAGCTCCCGATAGTGCGAGCTCTGGGCCTTCAGAAGGTTGTAGCTGTCGAAACGGACCCGGCTGCCGGAGAGCAGCAGCCAGACGAGCAGGAACGGGGAGATCACCAGAAGGACCATGTAGATGAGGTCCGGATAGGACAGGCGGGTGAAGTAGTGGGGGGCGTAGTACGTGCACGCGAACATCCCCCCGATGCCGAGAAAAAAGGTGGTGTGTGCCCCTGCATAAAGGGCCAGAGCCCGAGGGGGTGTCTTTTTGCGGAGCTGGGAGACGAACAGGAGCAGCGAACCCGCGAAGCTCAGGCTGAACGCCGTCAGGGCCCCGAGAAAAACCCAGAAAAAACGGTCGCTCATGGCGAGGACGAGCACGGCCGGGGCCATGGCGGACTGGAAGTAGAGGGCCGGCCGGTACAGCCGATGGGCTCGGGGCCTGTCCTGAAGCTCTCCGAGAAAGAAGCGGGTCCCGACGATGTTCATCAGGCCGAAGGCGCCCCAGGTCATGAACGTGGAGACCGGCATCGGCAGCTTCAGATAGGCGTGAAGGTGCCCGTTGAAGGCGGAGATGAGCAGGGTCATGCCCAGCTGGATCAGCATGAAGGTCCGGTACACCTTTTCCCCCGTCATCATGTAGAACAGGAAATAGGTGACCGTGAAGGAGATCATGATCCCGAGGAACCCGAGCTGGATGATCAGGGAACGGAAGAAGAAGCGGATGAAGGTGCGCGGGGCCAGCAGATAGAGCTGGGCGGATACGGGGTAATCCGACCGCACGTTCAGGTAGACGTAGCCGTCCTCCATGAAATTTTTCAGGGACGGCATCCAGAGGACCGGATAACGGGTGTAAAGAAAGTGAAGAACGTTTCCCGAGGCGTTTCCGAAGGTGTAGCGCGCGTATTTGGTCGGCGTCTCGGGGATGAAGCAGTCCACGTGGGTGACGTGAGGGTTGGCGAACATCAGGATGCCCTCCTCCTCCGGATAGGAGGGCAGCTTTTCGAGCCCTTGGATCAGGTCTTTCATGGAGATTCGGAACCAGCGCGAATTGTTGAAGGACCCCATTTTGATGACGCCACCGGAGACGGGCTCGAAGAGGATGTCCTTTCCCGGGTTCCGGAGGGGCGCCGATGGGGCCAAAACCATTTCTTCGGCCCCCTGCAGAAGCGAAAAGCCGGAGTCCTCGGGGCCGGCTTCGGCCTCGAAGGAGAAAATGCCGGCCACAAGAAAGAGGCAGACGAGAAAAGACGTCAGAAGACGGTATCTGCGCATCGAAGCTACAGTCCTTTCGTTCTTCGAGGAACGTTTCCTCCCCATTTTATAAAAATAGCGGCAAAAGGCAATACGCGAATGAGGCGAAAGGGGGCCGAACGGCGCGGGATCTTCGGGGCGAGACGCTCCGCAGGCGGAGCCGCTGCATTTTTTTCCGGGCCCGAATATGATAAACTCCGTTATGGATGGAATGCTTTGGAGATGAAGGTTGCGGTTGGGATCGAAGTAGAACATCACACTTTCGGGAAATGGGGCTGGTAACGTGAGGGGAAAGGGTTTCAAGTCTGTGTTCCTGATTTTTGCCGTTGCGTTCGTCTGCGTTATGGGCTCGTCCGCCGTCGCGGCCGAGCCGGACAGGGCCGGCTGGCCCGATCAGCTGCGCTTCATGGCGGGGCCTCCGGGCGGGAACTGGTTTGCGCTGGGCACGGCCCTGGCGGACATGTGGACGGGGGCGAAGCTGCCTCAGACCACCAGCAGCTCGGGCGGCGGCGTGGCCAACATCCTCAACGCCAGCTCCCGCAAGGGGGACCTGGGCTTCTCCGTCACCTCCCTGGTGGGCGCGGCCGTGCAGGGGGCGGCCGACTTCGAGGGCAGGACCGTCGACAACGCGGTCATCATGACCAACCTCTACACCCAGTACACCTACTTCATCATGCGCAAGGACTTCGCGGAGAAGAACGGGATCAAGGCCCTGGGCGACGTGATCGCCAAGAAGCTGCCGCTGCGCTTCGCGACCCTCAAGCCGGGGACGTCCTCGGAGTTCGTCGTCAAGGCCCTGTTCGACAAGGGCTACGGCCTCGACTACAAGGAGGAGTTCAAGAAGTGGGGCGGGTCGATCGAGTACGCCTCCTACGAGGGCGGCGCCGACCTGCTGGCCGACAATCACCTGGACTGCTTCGCCTTCTCCGTGGGCAAGATCGCCTCCATCGTCATGAACATCGAGAGCAAGGTCGACGTCGTCATCCTGCCGGTGGACCAGGAGGCCCTGGACTCCCTCTCCGACGCCTACGGGACGGAGACCTTCACGATCGAGCCGGGGACCTACAAGGCGGCCAAGGAGCCCATCAAGACGGTGGGGGACTATACCTGCATCGTCATCCGCAGGGACCTTCCGGAGGGTCTGGTGTTCGAGCTGAACAAGGCGGTCTGGGAGCACAAGGACGCCCTGGTCGCCGCGGTCAAGGACATGCAGGAGCTGGATCCCTCCATCGCGCTGCCCGCCAAGGTTCCGGCCCACCCCGGCTCCGAGAAGTTCTGGAAAGGGCTGAAGTAGCGCTCCGCGAGCAAGGCTCGTTTCGGCACGGGGAAGGGGACGGACGTCTCCCTCCCCATTTTTTTGACGAGGGGGATGTCGGTTGAGGAAACTGCAGGGATCCGTGTCAAAGGCGATCTACGTCTACGTGCTTCTGATGGGCGTCTTTCATCTGTTCACCGCCGAGGCCGGAAACTACGAGGCCTTTTTGCAGCGCACCATCCATCTGGCCTGGGTTCTGCCCCTGGCCTTCGTGCTCTATCCCATGACGTCCCGTTCGCCCATGGACAGGACGCCCCTTTACGACTGGGTCCTCGCGGCCCTGGCCGCCGTTCCGGGGATCTACTCGATGCTTCACTACTCGGAGATCGCCGAGCGCATCCAGCAGGTCGACCCCCTGACGACCGCGCAGCTGGTCCTGGGGACGCTGCTGGTCGTGCTGCTGCTCGAGGGGACGCGGCGGATCGTCGGCCTCCCCCTGGCCCTCATCGCGGGGCTGTTCGTCGTCTACATGCTCTACGGCTACAAGCTGCCCGGCCTGCTCCGCGGGGCCGCGTTCTCCTACCCGGAGGTCGTCGAACAGCTCTTCCTCACGGACGAGGGCATCTTCTCCATGCCGCTCGGGGTCTCGGCGACCTTCGTCATGATCTTCCTGATCTTCGGGGCCTTCCTGGAGAAGAGCGGCGCGGGGGAGTGGTTCATGAACGTGGCCCAGGCCTTCACGGGCACGACCCCGGGGGGCCCCGCCCAGATCGCCGTGGTCAGCTCGTGCCTGTTCGGCTCCATCAGCGGATCGGCGGTCGCCAACGTCTACGGGACGGGATCGTTCACCATCCCGTTGATGAAGAAGATCGGGTACGCGCCCTTTTTTGCGGGGGCCGTCGAGGCGGTGGCCAGTTCCGGCGGGCAGATCATGCCGCCCATCATGGGGGCCGGAGCGTTTCTGATGGCCTCCTTCCTCGGGCTCCAGTACCGGGACATCATGATCGCCGCCATCTTCCCCGCCCTGCTCTACTACGGGGCGCTTTTCCTGATGGTGCGTCTGCGCGCGCTCAAGATGGGGCTGACGGGGCTCTCCGCCTCCGAGCTGCCCTCCAGGCGGGACGTCCTCAAGCGCTTTCACATGATCGCCCCGATCGTCGGGCTGGTGGGGTTTCTGCTTGCGGGCTACACGCCGATGCGGGCGGCGCTTCTGGGGATCGCCCTGGCCTGGTTCGTGGCCTTCTTCAACTTCGCTCCGGACGAGACCGCCGGGTCCAAGCGCGCGGCCTGCCTGACGGCGCTCGTCACGGCCGTGCTGGCGGCCGTTCTCGTCCATAGGCCGGAGCTTCTGCACGGCCTTTCCAGCGGCGTCCGGTTCGTCGCCTTCAGCGCCTACATCCTCATCGCGTCCTGCTTCAATCCGGGGATGAGGCCCCGCGAGGTGATCGACGCCGTGGAGAGGGGGGCCCGCAACATTCCGCTGGTCTGCGTGGCCTGCGCCACCGCCGGGATCGTCCTGGGGGCCGTCGCCCTGACGGGCATCGGCGGCAAGCTCGTGGGGTTCGTCATCTCCTTCGCGGGCAACACGCCCTTCCTGGCCCTGATTCTGGTGATGCTCATCGCCACGTTCCTGGGCATGGGGCTGCCGACCACGGGGGCCTACATCCTGGCCGCCGCCCTGGGGGCGCCGATCCTGATCAAGCTCGGGTTCCAGCCGATCGCGGCGCACATGTTCGTGTTCTATTACGCCATCATCTCCAACATCACGCCGCCCGTGGCGCTGGCGGCCTACGCGGCCAGCTCGATAGCCGGCGCGGACCCCAACAGGACGGGCTTTCAGGCCATGCAGCTCGGGTTTCTGGCCTACGTCGTCCCCTTCGCCTTCTGCTACGACCCGGGGCTCCTGATGCACGGCAGCGCGGTGGAGATCGCCTGGTCCGTGGTCAGCGGGGTGGGGTCGGTGGTCGCCTTCGCCAGCATGTGGATGGGGTACATGAAGTCGGCCATTCCGCTCTGGCTGCGGGTGCTGCTGGGCGTCGCGGGGGTGCTCTGCCTCTCCCCGGTCAACGCCGCGGTCGTCGCCGGCCTGGTCGTCGTCGCCGGGGCCTGTCTGTACTCGAAAAAACTGTCGGAGAGGGCTGCCGTCTGATCCTTTCCCCGGCATGCTCCGGAGTGCGAGCCGGATGAGGTCCCTGACGGCCTCTCTGAGCTCAGGGACGTCGGCTCGGAGAGCTGCCGCTCGGCTTATGGCGGTTCGTGCAGCGGATGCCGAAGCCGGGTGATCGGCACGACCATGCTCGCTGGTCGCCGGCTCGTCGCTGCGCTTTTCGGCCTCGCGGCTTATGACCTGCGGATGATTGGGAAACGAAATTCAGGACGATTCGGGATGGATGGAGGAAGGACATGAGAAGAAGCGTCGAGGAGTTGCGGGAGCGGGTTCGGGCGGGCAGGGGATTGATCCCGGCCCATGTGGCGATACAAAACGGCCTTCTGGTCAACGTCATGAGCTCCGAGATCTACCCTGCGGACGTCGCGATCTACAAGGAGATGATCGTGGCCGTCGGGGACGTGGAGGATTATATCGGGCCCGAGACCCGCGTGTTCGACGCCGGCGGGAGGTATCTGGTCCCGGGCCTGATCGACGGGCACATCCACAGCGAGTGCAGCAAGCTGAGCATCACCGGCTTCGCCAAGGCGGTGGTCCCCTGCGGGACCACGAGCATCGTCTCCGGCCTGGACGAGTATATTTCGGTCTCGGGGCTCGAGGGGCTCAGGGAGATCTTCGAGGAGGTGGCCGGCACCCCGCTCAAGGTGTTCTGGGGGGCTCCTTACAAGACGCCCTACACCTTCCCCCCCTCGACCGTCGCCTTCAACTTCACCAAGGAGGTCCATGCCGAGGTGCAGCGGTGGCCTCAGTGCTATGGGGTGTGGGAGACCGTGCGCGAGTTCGTCCAGGAGGGGGACGAGGACACCCTCGGCGCCATAGCGGAGGCCATGAAGAACCGGCTTCCGGTCCTCGGTTGCGCCCCCATGGCGCGGGGAAAGGACCTGAACGGCTATCTCTGTGGCGGCGTGAGGCTGGATCACGAGAGCTACGACCACGAGGAGGTCGTGGAGAAGATGCGCAAGGGGATGCACATGGTGATCCGCGAGTCCTCCGTAACGCATTTTCTGAAGGAGAACATCCGCGCGGTGACCGAGGTGAACCCGGCCTTTGCCCGTCGCGTCAGCTTCTGTACGGACGACGTGACGGCCTCCGACGTCCTGGAGAAGGGACACCTCGACAACCTGGTGCGCCTGGCCATCGCCGAGGGGGTCGAACCGATGACCGCCATCCAGATGGGATCGATCAACAGCGCGGAGGCCTACCGCATCGATCACCTGGTCGGTTCCATCTCTCCGGGCCGCATCGCGGACATCCTGTTGGTGGACGATCCCCGTACGTTCCGCGTGGGCGCCGTCTTCAGCAACGGACGCCTTGCGGCTCAGGACGGAAAGCTGATCGGGGAGCTCAGGGCCCCGAGGCGGAGCGCGGTCCTCAGCGGTGTCCTGAAGTGTCCTCCCGTCACCGAACGGGACTTCCAGTATCGCGTGGACATCGAGGAGGGGGAGGCCCGGGTGCTGGCCATGGAGGTCAAGGGTCCCTTCGTCCGCAAGAGGCGGGACGTCACCCTCCAGGTTCGGGGCTCCGTGGTGCTCCCCGATACGGAGCAGGACGTCCTCATGGTCTCGGTGCTGGAGCGCTTCGGGCGCAATGGAAACCGGTCGCTGGCCTTCTGTTCGGGATGGCGGCTCAAGAGGGGGGCCATGGCCTCGTCCGCCGCGCCCGACGACAACAACATCATCGTCATCGGGGCCTCGGCATCGGACATGGCCTTTGCCGTCAATCATCTCATCGCCCACGGAGGAGGGCAGGTGGTCGTCGCGGACGGCGAGGTGATGGAATTTCTGCCCCTGCCCGTGGGGGGCATCGCCAGCGACGACGAGCCGGAGGAGATCGCCCGCCGCGAAAAACTGTTGTCCGATGCCGCCAGGGCGTTGGGCTGCGACCTTCCCGAGCCGCTCATGTACATGTTTTTCCTGCCCATAACGGCCATACCCGACTACGCCATTACCGACGTGGGGCCGGTGGACTGCATCGCCCTGAGGACGTTCGATCCCATACTGAACCTGAAAGGGCGATAAGGAGAGGGGTGCATCATGGAAAAGCGTGCGTTTGTCCCGTTGTTCTGCCGCGGCGATGTCGGAGGCATGACGTACATCATCACGAACAATATCGTGAACTACCTCATCGTGATCGCCACCCTGTCCGGCGTTCTGGGGTGGCCGGACGCCATCGTCTACGGCCGCGTCATCCCGGGCATGTCCATCGGCCTGATGCTGGGCGGCCTGTACTACGCCTTCATGGCGTACCGCCTTTCGAGGAAGGAGGGGCGGAGCGACGTGACGGCCCTGCCCTCCGGGGTCTCCACGCCCGCCATGTTCGTCATCCTGTACGGGGTCATCATGCCCATCCACTACGCGCTCGGGGACCCCGAGCTGGCCTGGTCGGCCGCCCTCGCGGCCTGTTTCATAGGGGGGGCGATCGAGTTCGTCGGCGGCTTCGTCGGACCCTGGATGAAGAAAAGCCTGCCGCGTGCCGTACTGCTCGGGACCGTGGCCGGGATCGGCTTCATCTGGATGGCGACGCAGGGGGTGTTCGACGTCTACGGCGATCCCCTCGTGGGGCTGCCCATCCTGGTCGTGGCCATGATCGGGGTGTTCGGCGGCTATCTGTTCCCGCGCAGGATCCCTCCGATCGTGGTGGCGATCCTCGGGGGGATCGTCTATGCCTACGCCCTGGGCCGGACGCGCTTCGACTTCTCCGGGGTCGGGTTCTATTTCCCGGACCCGGCCGGCTGCCTGGAGTCGCTCGCCAACGGCTTTGCCGTCGTCGTTCCCTACCTGACCATCATCATCCCCGTCGAGATCTACAACTTCATCGAGACGATGGACAACGTCGAGGGGGCCAACGCCGCCGGGGACAACTACAGCGTGCGGGAGGCCCAGTTTGCGGATGGCGCCTGCACGATGGTCTCCGCCCTCTTCGGCGGGGTCGTCCCGAACACCGTCTGGCTGGGGCACGCCGGCCTGAAGAAGTCCGGGGCCGGCATGGGATACTCCTGGCTCTCCGGGCTCGTCCTGGGAGGCGCCGGGATGTTCGGGCTGTTCACCTTCCTCAGCGGCCTGGTGCCCCCGGCCATCTGCGCCGTGACGTTTCTGTGGTGTGCGGTCGTCATGCTGGCACAGGCGTTCAAGGCCTGCGAGAAGAGGCATTATGCCGCTATCGGAGTGGCGATGGTCCCGCCGGTGGCCGAATACCTGTTCACCCAGGTCTCCGGCGCGGTCGGGGTGGCGAAGGTATGGCCAGAGACCCTGGCCTCGGGCCTGTCCGGCTACAACGAGGAGATCACCAGGCTCCTCCTGGAGAACGGCGTGATGTGGAACGGCGTTCCGGCGGTGAAGCACGGGGCCATCATCGTCGGTCTGCTGCTGGGCGCCATGACGGTCTTCATCATCGACAGGCGTTTGGACAAGGTGGCCTGGACCGCGTTGAGCGCGGCTCTTCTCTCCTTTTTCGGCTTCATCCACAGCGCGGCCCTCGGCGTCTATCCCTCCTCGCCCTACATGATGGGGTACCTTCTGGTCGCCGTCCTGTGTGCCGTCCTGCACCGGGCGGAGAAGAACAAGTGGCTCGAAGCGCCGGACGACGATTTCGAGTACGTTTAGATCGCCCTCCCCGGGGCTCGGGGACCCGAACGGCGGCGGCCCTCCAAACGCGTATTTTTATCTTGACGGTGAGCCCCCGAGCCCCTATACTGCACTCAGGTTAGCGTAACAGCTATTGATACCTGGTGTTAAATCGTGATTGGGTCGTCCCGGCCGGAGCTGCCGCCGGATTGGGCGTGCGCAAATCCGAGCCGTGGGACATCTCGATGAGGGGGCGTTTGTCATCAAGACCGCGAAGAAACTCCGCCAGGAACGTCTTGCCGGGATCATCGAGGGCAATCCTATGGCCACGGACCAGGAGCTCGCGGCGACGCTCGGTGTGAGCGTCAGCACGGTGCGCCTCGACCGTGCCCTGATGGGCGTCCCGGAGCTTCGAGAGCGGGTGCGCTGCATGGCCCAGAGGGCCAGCAGCCGGCTGCGCTCCCTGAGCCAGAGCGAGATCGTCGGGGAGCTGCTGGAGCTGGAGCCCGACCGCTGGGCCCTCTCCGTCCTGCGCACCGCGCGGGAGATGGCCTTTCGCTCCACCGACATCATCTGGGACCACTACATCTATGCCCAGGCCAGCTCGATAGCGGTCGCCGCCATCGAGGCGGAGGTCGTCATCGTGGATTCCATGCGGGGGGAGTACAAGGGCCACGCCCGGGTGGGGGATGTCCTGATCGCGCGGGCCAAGGTCGGCGTGAGCCGGGACGGCCGCCGGATCGTCAGTGTCCGTACCCGGGTGGGCGACAAGGAGATCTTCGTCGGACGCTTCATCGTGGAGGTCCGGGACCGGTCCTGAGGGCTGGGACGCGCTGTTTTTGTTGCGACTCGCCTCCGTCTTGTCCGTGTCTGGGCGCGAGGTGCGATCCTATCCTGAGAGTCTTGAAGGGATTTCGTTCATAACATGAAAAAGATGACCGTAGCTCTGGACGCGATGGGCGGCGACAACGCACCGCAGGAGATATGCAAGGGTGCGATCGACGCGTGCAAGGCGTTCCCCGATCTCGAGGTCGTGCTGACCGGGGACGAGGAGAGGGTACGTCCTCATCTCGACTCCGCTCCCGCCGGGGTGCGGGGCCGTATCGGGGTCGTGCATGCTCCCGAGGTGGTGGGGATGGACGAGCAGCCCGCCGTGGCCATCCGGAGGAAGCGGAACTCCAGCCTGCGCATCGCCATGGAGATGGTGCGGAGCGGGGAGGCGCAGGGCTGCGTCTCCGCGGGCAACACCGGCGCCATCGTGGCGGGAGGGGTCCTGGTGGTGGGGCGCCTGGCGGGCATCGACCGCCCGGCCCTGGGGGCTCCCCTGCCCACCATCGAGCGCTGCACCTTTCTGCTGGACGTCGGCGCGAACGTGCGGTGCCGGCCGGAGAACCTCTACCAGTTCGCCCTGATGGGCAGCGTCTACTCCCGGAAGATTCTGGGGGTGGCGAACCCCGAGGTGGCGCTTCTTTCGAACGGCACGGAGGAGATCAAGGGCGACGAGTCGGTGTCCGGGGCCCGGGCCCTGATCGCGGAGAGCCCGCTGAACTTCAAGGGGTACGTGGAGGGCGACGACATCGCCTGGGGGCATGCGGACGTGGTGGTCTGCGACGGCTTCATGGGCAACGTGATCCTCAAGTTCGGCGAGGGGCTCATGCACGGCGCCAAGTCCATCATCGGCCAGGAGATGGGGCAGCGCCTCCTCCCCAAGCTCGGGATGCTCTTCATGATCCCGATGGTGAAGGCCCTCTGGGCCCGCTTCAACTACGAGAAGTACGGCGGGACGCCGCTCCTGGGCGTCCGGGGGACGGTCATCAAGGCGCATGGCCGGTCGAAGGCCCCGGCCATCCTGGGGGCGCTCTCGGCGGCGCGCAACTTCATCGCCGAGGACGGCGTGGGGCAGATTCGCGAGGAACTGGGCGAGGAGCTGCATCATCCCTCGGGCGCGTGAAACTCGAAGGTTATCGTCAGGCATTTACACGAAAAGGGGTCCGTCCCCTGGATTGAGGTGAAGGCTTTCCATGATCGTAAACAACCGCGTGTGCAAGCTACTGGGAACGGAGTACCCGCTTCTTCAGGGGGGCATGGCCTGGGTCGCCAACGCGCCCCTGGCTGCGGCCGTGAGCAACGCCGGAGGGATCGGGATAATCGCAGCGGCGGCCACCCCGCCGGATATTCTGGATAAGGAGATCCTCAAGGCCAAGAGCCTGACGGACCGGCCCTTCGGGCTCAACATCATGCTGATGTCTCCGACGGCTCCGGATGCCCTGGAGCTGGCGGCCCGACACCGGCTGCCGATCGTGACGACGGGCGCGGGCAGCCCCGGGAAGGTCCTGGAGCGTCTGAAGCCGCTCGGCACCATCGTCATTCCCGTCGTCGCCTCGGTCTCCCAGGCGCGCCGCGTCGAAAAGCAGGGCGCGGACGCCGTGGTGGCGGAGGGCATGGAGGCCGGAGGGCACATCGGCGAGCTGACGACGATGGTCCTGGTCCCGCAGATCGCGGAGGCCGTGAAGATCCCGGTCGTCGCCGCGGGCGGGATCGCCGACGGGCGCGGCGTTGCGGCCGCCTTCGCCCTCGGGGCCGAGGGCGTGCAGCTGGGGACGCGCTTCATCTGCTGCACGGAGTGCACCGTCCACCCGAACTTCAAGCAGGCGGTCCTGGACGCCCGGGACCGAAGCACCGCGGTCACGGGCCAGCGCACGGGGCATCCCGTCCGTTGCCTGAGCAACAAGCTGACCGCGGAGTTCGACAAGCTGGACGCACGCCTCGCGCCCCTGGAGGAGATCGAGGCCCTGGGGACGGGGCGCCTCCGCGCCGCCGTGGTCGACGGGGACGTCGACTGGGGGTCCCTGATGTCGGGGCAGTCCGCGGCCATGGTCAACGACATCCTGCCCGCGCGCCAGATCCTCGAAAGGCTCTTCGGCGAGGCGCGCGAGGTGCTGCGAAAGATCCAGGGAAGCTGTGACCTGGAACCGAAATAGCCCGCTTGGACAAACGATTTGGGAGGAACCTACATGAAGTACGCATTGTGTTTCCCCGGACAGGGGGCTCAGGAGGTCGGGATGGGCAGGGCCCTCTACGAGTCCTTCCCCTCCGCCAAGGCCGTCTTCGACGAGGCCGACGACGCCCTGTCCATGCACCTGACGAAACTGATCTTCGAGGGGCCGGATGAGGTGCTGAAGCTGACGGCCAACACCCAGCCCGCGATCATGACGACCAGCGTCGCCGCGCTGCGGGTCCTGGAGGGGGAGATGGGAGCGGAGCTCGCCCCCGCCTGCGGGGCCGGGCACAGCCTCGGCGAGTACACGGCCCTCGTGGCCTCGGGCGTCCTTGCGTTTCGGGACGCGGTGGACCTCGTGAACAAACGGGGCCGCTGGATGCAGGAGTCCGCTCCGGAGGGCGTGGGGGCGATGGCCGCCGTCATGGGGCTGGAGCCCGACGATATCGTGGCGGTCTGCCGGGAGGTCGCGCCGAACGAGGAGTGCCAGGCGGCGAACTTCAACTCGCCGGGACAGGTCGTGATCTCCGGCGTCGCGGAGTACGTCGACAAGGCGGTGGCCGCGGCCAAGGCCAGGGGGGCCCGCAAGGCCGTGATGCTGAACGTCAGCGCGCCCTTCCACAGCCGCCTCATGATGCCGGCGGCCGAGAAGCTCAAGGCGCAGTTCGAGACGTATTCCTGGTCGGACCCCCGCTGGCCGATCGTTGCCAACGTGAGCGCGCGGCCCGTATCCACTGCGGCCGACATCAAGGCGGCGCTCTATGCCCAGACCTTCAGCCCCGTGCTGTGGTCGGACTCGGTGACGTACATGGCCGACGACGGCGTGGACGCCTTCCTGGAGCTCGGGCCCGGCGAGGTGCTCAGTGGCCTGAACAAGAGGATTCGCAAGGGGCTGACGCAGATGGCCGCCGGGACGCCCGAGGCGCTCGAGGCCATGGCCGCCGCCCTGGGGGCCTCCCGATGAGCCGTCTGGCCCTGGTTACCGGGGGCTCGCGCGGGATCGGCAGAGCCGTCGCTGCGGCTCTGGGGAGAAGCGGGTTCGATGTGGCGGTGAACTACAACAACAGCGCGGGCCCCGCGGAGGAGCTCTGCGGCGAGCTGGCCGCTCTGGGCGTGCGGGCGTCGGCCTTCAAGGCGGACGTCTCGGACCGGGCCCAGGTCGAGGCGCTCTTCAAGGCGGTCGAGGCCGGGATGGGGCCGGTCGAGGTGCTCGTCAACAACGCGGGAATCACGCGGGACAACCTGCTGATGCGCATGAAATGCGAGGAGTGGGACTCCGTTCTGGCGGCGAACCTGAACTCCGCGTTCTACTGCACCCGGGAGGCCATCCGGGGCATGGCGAAGGCCCGATGGGGCCGCATCGTCAACATCGCCTCGGTGGTGGGGCTCATAGGCAACGTCGGTCAGGCCAATTACAGCGCGTCCAAGGCGGGGCTGATCGGCTTCACCAAGTCCGTGGCGCGGGAATATGCCGCGCGCGGCGTGACGGTCAATGCCGTCGCGCCCGGGTTTGTGGCGACCGACATGACCGGGGTGCTGAAGGACCAGGTCAAGGAGGCGATCCTCGGCCAGATCCCGATGGGCCGTATGGGGGCTCCCGAGGATGTGGCGAGGGCCGTTGTCTTTTTCGCCTCGGAGGAGAGCTCCTACGTCACCGGTCAGGTTTTGGCTGTTGACGGCGGAATGACAATGTGTTAAGGATATACGTTGCCGGAGGGAGGTGAAGAAGAATGAAGAAGGAGGAAGTCCTTTCCAGGCTGAAGGAGATTATCACCGAGCGCCTCGATGTCGAGGAGGATCAGATCGTCCCGGAGGCCACGTTCGTCGAGGACCTCGGAGCGGATTCGCTGGACATCGTCGAGCTGATCATGGGCATCGAGGAGGAGTTCGACATCGAGATTCCGGACGAGGATGCCGAGAAGCTGACCTCGGTGGGCGAAGCGCTGAACTACACGCTGAGCAAGATTGGGGTCGACGAGTAATGCAGGGCCGAGGGGGGGAGGGGAGCAACGCCTTCCCCCTCTTTTCAAAAAGTAAGCTCGGGAACGCCACGAAAGGGATTTGCGGCCGCGCCGTGCGGACGGCGGGCCTTATGACTATAGAGCAAGGCAAGTATAACGGCACAGCCGGGGAGTGAAACCAATACTATGAGAAGAGTGGTCGTAACGGGCCTTGGGCCCCTGAGTCCCATCGCCACGGGGAAGGACGCCTATTGGCAGGCGCTCCGTGAGGGACGTAACGGGATCGGTCCCATCACGACGTTCGAACTGGGGGATTGTCCCGTCACGTTCGGCGCCGAGATCAAGGACTTCGACCCCGCGCGCTGGATGGACGGCAAGGAGGCCAAGCGCTCCGACCGTGCGATCCAGTTTGCCGTGGCCGCCTCCAAACTGGCGGTCGAGGATGCGAAGCTGGACACCGGAAGCCTCGATCCCTATCGCCTGGGCGTCTACATCGGCACCGGTCAGGGCGGCATCGAGACCTCGTTCAACAGCTTCAAGACGATGATGGAGAAGGGGTCGCGCCGGGTCAGCCCGTTCTTCATCCCGATGATGATCAGCAACATGTCGACGGCCTACGTCGCGATCGT
Organism: Fretibacterium sp. OH1220_COT-178; assembly: GCF_003860125.1. Lineage (NCBI taxonomy): Bacteria > Thermotogati > Synergistota > Synergistia > Synergistales > Aminobacteriaceae > Fretibacterium > Fretibacterium sp. OH1220_COT-178. The sequence continues at coordinate 52,307 of NZ_RQYL01000012.1, forward strand.
GCACGGCGCCAAGGGGCCGAACCTCTGCGTCGTCACGGCCTGCGCGACGTCGCTGCACAGCCTGGGCGAGGCCTACCACACGATCGTGAGGGACGATGCGGACGTCATCCTGGCGGGCGGCACCGAGGCCGCGCTGCGCGCCATCAGCATCGCGGGCTTCGCCTCGATGAAGGCGCTGTCCACCCGCATGGACTCGCCCGAGACGGCCAGCCGCCCCTTCGACAAGGACCGCGACGGGTTCGTGATGGGCGAGGGGGCCGGGGTGCTGGTCCTCGAGGAGCTTGAGCATGCCAAGGCCCGGGGCGCGCACATCTACGGAGAGTTCGTGGGCTACGGCACCTCCTGCGACGCCGGGCACATCACGGCGCCGGACCCCGAGGCCGCGGGTGCCCTTTACGCCACGAGGCACGCCATGAAGATGGCGGGATGGTCCCCCGAGCAGGTGGACTACATCAACGCGCATGGGACCTCCACCGACCTGAACGACAAGATGGAGTCCATGATGGTGCACAAGGTGTTCGGGGACCGGGCCAAGGAGGTCGTCGTGACCTCCACCAAGTCCCTGATCGGGCACTGCCTGGGTGCGGCCGGGGCGCTCGAGACCATCGCGGCCTTCCAGGCCATCGAGCAGAACTACATCCATCCCACCCTCAACTACACGACCCCCGATCCCGAGTGCGACATCAACCTGTCGACGGGCAAGGGCGTGGAGAAGAAGGTCGACAGGCTTCTGGTGAACAGCTTTGGGTTCGGCGGGCACAACGGGGTTCTCGCCTTCCAGCGGTACGTTTAGCCCCTTCCTCCGTGCGGGGGAGGCCGCCCGCATCGCCGGGCGGGACCTGGGAGCGCTCCAGGAGGCGCTGGGCTATCGTTTCAAGGACGGAGGGCTTCTCGAGGAGGCCCTCTGTCATTCCTCGTTCGCCCACGAACATGGCCTGGACCTCAGCAACCAGCGCCTGGAGTTCCTGGGGGACTCCGTGCTGGGGTTTCTCGTCGCGCGCGTCCTGTACGAGCGGTACCCGGGCGCTGCGGAGGGCGAGCTCTCGCGGAGGCGCTCGGATCTCGTCTGCGGGGCCTCCCTTCGCCGTCGGGCCGAGGCCCTGGGGCTCACGCAGTTCCTCCTCTGCGGCCGCTCCATGAAAAGGCGGGACCTTCCCCCGTCCCTCTGCGAGGACGCGCTGGAGGCCCTGATCGGCGCCGTCTGCCTGGACGGCGGTGTCCCCGAGGCGGAGCGCGTGGTGCGCCGTCTGTTCTTCGAGGACGAGCCGGTCCCCGCTTCGGGGCCGGACGCCAAGTCCCGGTTGCAGATCCTGCTTCAGGCCCGGGGCATGGGGGAGGCCCGCTATCGGGTGGAGTCGGTCTCGGGGCCGTCCCATGCGCCCCGATTCCGGGTGCGGCTTCGGGTTGGAAACATCGATCGGGTCGGCTTCGGGGGCAGCCGCAAGGAGGCGGAGACCTCGGCCGCGGAGCTGGCTCTGCAGGATGTCGAGGGCGTGGAGGGAAGCGTGTGAGGGGGCTTCGTCTCGCGGTCCTTCTGGGGCTGCTCCTCACGGTTCCCCTGCGTGCGGCCGCCGAGAGCGTGAACGTCGTCGTGACGCTCCCCTGGCTGGCCCTTCTGACCTCCTTTATCGGAGGCCCCAACGTCACGGTTGCGCCCCTCCTGGAGTGGAACGCGGATGGGGACATGGTGCGGGCCGCGGGGGGCAGGACGCTCCGTTCCCTGCCCAGGGACGCCCGGGTCATGGCGCTCGACTCCGGAGACGCGCAGCGCGCCAGGCTGGACGTCCGGAAGTTCCCCAACCTCAGAACCCTGTATCGGCCCTTTCCCGTCGAGGAGCCGCGGATCGACGCCGCGCTGTCGGACCCCTCGGTGCTCCCCTTCGTCGCCCAGCGCGTGCTGACCGTGCTGGCGGACTGGGACCCCGCGAACTATCCCTATTACCAGCGCCGCCTGGCGGAGTTCCAGGCGCGGCTCTCCAGCTCCGTGCTCGCGGGGCGCCAGATTCTTCGGGACGTTCCGGTCTACGATCTGACCGGCTGCAGCGGCGTGCTCCTTCGGGCGGCGGGCTGTCGGATCGAGCGCCCGGCCTCGGCGGACTGGGCCGCGTGGAGCGCCGGAAAGGAGCAGGATCTTCTGGTCCAGGAGCTCGACCGGAGGCGGGAGGATAAGGTGACGGTGGTCATGGACGGGGGGACGCCCAGGGCGCTGCGCCGGCTTCTGGCCTCCCGGCCGGAGGTCTTCTCGTTCGGGCGCCCGCCCATGACCCAGGACTACCCTGCCTTTCTGCACGCCCAGTACATCTCGCTGTGGCTCAAGATCACGACGAAACCCCTTCCCGTTCCGGAGAAGCCCAAACCGAGGCCCAAGCGGCGTTGACGAGGGAGGGCCCCGCTCCACCGGGCTCCTTCACGGTTTTTTGGGGCCCCATTCTCCATTCCCCCCAGGTTGCGGCAGAAACATAAAATGGTAAGATGAGGCGAGAGAGAGCGCGGACCGTGTCCCGATGGATTCCGGGGGCTCCGGTGTCTGCGCTCCGCGATGGCGCCGATATGGCGAAAGGCCCTTTCTGAAGGAGGTCGCAAGGTGAAAAAGACGTTGGGTGTTGCGGACATGGCTTGCCAGCATTGCGTGGGGCGTATAGAAAAGGCCCTGAAGGCCGCGGGGGTGACGGACTACGAAATCGTGCTCGAGGCCAAGGAGGTCCGGGTCGCAGAATCTCAGGCGGCCCTTGCCGCTTCGGCACTTTCGGAGGCCGGCTATCCCTGTGTTCCGAAGGATTAGCGCAGTCACGTTTTTCAGGCCGTGATGTCATGACGGGAGGAGAGGCGACGATGACGAATCGTGAGGAGATCGCAGCCCGGGCCCTGAAGGTCCACAGAGATGCGAGGGGAAAGCTCTTTACGGGGAGCAAGGTGCCCGTGGAGACGATGGCGGACCTGGCCCTGGCCTATACGCCCGGCGTGGCCGAGCCGTGCCGCGAAATCGTGCGCAACCCCGACGCGGTCTACGAGGTGACGTCCAAGTGGAACACCGTGGCCGTCATCACCGACGGCAGTGCGGTCCTGGGTTTGGGGGACATCGGCCCGGAGGCCTCTCTTCCGGTCATGGAGGGCAAGAGCGTCCTGTTCAAGCGCTTTGCGGACATCGACTCCTTTCCCCTGGCCCTGCGGACCCAGGATGTGGATGCCATCGTGGAGACGGCGTGGCTGCTGACGCCGGGGCTGGGCGGCATCAACCTCGAGGACATCTCCGCCCCGCGCTGTTTCGAGATCGAGCGGCGTCTCCAGGAAAAGTGCGACATTCCCGTGTTCCACGACGACCAGCACGGTACGGCCGTGATCTCCCTGGCGGGGCTGCTGAACGCCCTGAAGATCGTCGAAAAGAAGCTGGAGGACGTCAAGATCGTCCTGAACGGGGCCGGGGCGGCCGGCGGCGCGATCTGCCGCTACCTCATCGCGGCGGGAGCCCGGAACGTCGTGCTCTGCGACCGGGCCGGAGCCCTCTACAGGGGCAGGGCCGAGGGCATGAACGCCGCCAAGGAGGAACTGGCCGCTCTGTCGAACCCGGCGGGTGAGCGTGGAAGCCTGGCCGACGTGATCCGGGGCGCGGACGTCTTCATGGGGATCTCCGCGCCCGGCACGGTGACGGGCGAGATGGTGAGGTCGATGGGGAAGCGGCCGGTCGTCTTCGCCATGGCGAACCCGACGCCCGAGATCTACCCGGACGAGGCCAAGGCGGCCGGGGCGGCGGTGGTCGCCACGGGGCGCAGCGACTTTCCGAACCAGGTGAACAACTGCCTGGGGTTCCCCGGCATCTTCCGCGGGGCGCTCAACGCCCGGTCCCGCTGCATCAACGAGGAGATGAAGCTGGCCGCCACCTACGCTCTGGCCGAGCTGGTGGGAGAGAAGGAACTGAATCCGGACTACATCCTTCCCGAGGCTCTGGACGCCCGCGTCGTCCCCGCCGTGGCGGAACGGGTGGCCGAGGCCGCCCGCAGGACGGGCGTCGCGCGCGTATAGCCGCCTCGCCGGGGGAGTTTCGATGGAGGTGTCGGATCAATGAAGGGTGCGTCGTTGTCGGCGGACAACAAATGGGAGGTCGTCGTTTTTTCTCTGGGCAAGGATGCGTTCGCCATCAACGTCAACAAGACGCGGGAGATTCTGCGCTGGACGGGGTGCCGTCCGGTCCCCCATACGGCTCCGGCCTTCGTGGGCATCACCACGGTTCGGGGGATGACTTTGCCCCTGATCGACCTGCGCCTTTTTCTGGGGATCGACTCCCCGGTGCCGATGGAGCAGACCAAGGTGATGATCGTGGAGTTCAACGATGTCCGCCTGGGCTTCCTGGTCGACTCCGTGGAGCGCATCCACCGGGTGAGCGCCGACGACCTGGACGCCTCCCTGTCGGATACCTGTGCCGGCCCCTGGGTGCTCTACGTCATGAAGCGGGATTCCCGGAACATCCTGCTTCTGGACTATGAGGCGATCGTCCAGGCTACGGCCCCCTCCGTTGCGGAGCGGATGCTCGACGAGGGCAAGCTGGAGGCGCTGCACTCCAGGGTCGGGAACGCCCAGAATTTTCGCATCCTGGTGGCGGACGACTCCCCCCTGCTTCGTCAGCAGGTCCGCGACGTCCTGACGAGGGCCGGTTTCGAGCGGATCGTCCCCGTCCGGGACGGTGCCGAGGCCTACGAGCTGCTGCTGGAGAAGGGCGAGGCGTTCGACCTGCTGATCTCGGACATCGAGATGCCCCGAATGGACGGGCTGTCCCTGATGGAGGCCCTGAGGAAGGATCCTCGAACCCAGTCCATGCCCATCGTTCTGTTCTCCTCCATCATGGTGAGGGACCTGCTGGCCCGGGCGGAGAGCCTGGGGGCCCATGCCCGCATCCTGAAGCCGGACGTCTACGGGCTGGCGGAGAGCGTGGTGGCGGTCTACAAGGGCGAGCCCTGTCCGAAGTAGCCGAGGCGGGTTCTGCGGCGAGGAGGAAGGCGCTCGTCCCTGCGGGGGCGGGCGCTACTTTTTTCCGTCGAGGTCCACGGTGTGTGCGGGGATGTTGATGTGGAGCCGAACGCCGTCGCCCTGCGGGCGGATCCTGGCCTTGTCGGGACGGGCGACGTCGCCCAAGGCGCGCCGGGAGGCGGAGAGCGCGGCGTCGTCCACGGCCTTCACGATCTTTCGCGCCCCGCGGGCGATGTCGCCGAGCAGGCCGTGGTCCTTGTCGTCCGAGGCGGACTTGGGGGCAAGCTGGCCCTCGAGTTGGGCTGCGGAGAGGCTCCTGTCCCTGGGCAGATAGCTCTCGCCCTCCGCGCTTCGGGCCCGAACGCCGTAGGCCGAGAGATCGGCCGGGGCTTTTCGGGGAGCCGTCGCGGCCTTGGGGCGTTTGGACGGGGGGTGAGCGCGCGCGTCCTCGGCAGGGGGCGAGGACGGGATGTCCCCGGCGACGGGCGCCGCCACGGACGGATCGGAGACCGCCGGGCGCGGGACGCGCGGGGCGACGGATGTCCGTCTCGGCGGGGTCGGTCCCGGGGCGGAGGGGGCATGCCGTAGGCTCAGAAGCCCTCCGGCAACCAGTGCGGCGGCACAGCACAGAAGGAGCACCACGCGCCGAAACGCCCGTTTTTTTCGTCCGGTCCGCATCGTGTTGTCCCTCCTTCTCCCGAGTTTTACGGCGTTCAAAATCGTAGTGGTAAGATATTATATCGAAAAGCGGAAACACATTCCATCCCCGAGAGGAGAACGCTTTTATGGCATACGATTTCGACAGGGTCATCGAGAGGCGGGGCACCCACTGCTCCAAGTGGGATACGGATCCCCGTGCGATCGAGGGCGTGGACTATCCGGTCGGCAACCCGCTCCCGCTGTGGATCGCGGACATGGACTTCGAGGTGGCGCCGGAGATCACGCAGGCGCTGGTGGAGCGGGCCCGGCACGGCATCTTCGGCTACACGGCCGTCCCCGATTCCTGCTACGATGCGATCATCGACTGGCAGGCCCGGCGCCACGGGTGGAGGATAGAGAAGGAGTGGATCCATTTCGCCCCCGGTGCGGTTCCCGCGGCCCACATGGCTGTTCAGGCCTTCTGCCAGCCGGGCGACCGGATCATCATCCAGCGGCCGGTCTACTATCCCTTCTTCCGGACGGCGCTCAACAACGGCGCCCAGATCGCCAACAATCCCCTGCGTCTGCGCGACGGGCGCTACGAGATGGACTTCGAGGGCTTCGAGCGCCTGGCCCGGGACCCCCGGACGACGCTCTTCATCCTCTGCAGCCCGCACAACCCCGTAGGGCGCGTCTGGAGCCGGGAGGACCTGGAGCGCATCGGCGACATCTGCGCCCGAAACGACGTCCGCGTGTTTGCGGACGAGCTGCACTGCGACATCCTGATGCCCGGTCACAAGCACCATCCCTTCGGGAACGTCAACGAGGTCTGCCGGGACAACTCCATGACCGTGATCGCGCCCAGCAAGACCTTCAACCTCGCGGGGCTCCACGCCACGGTCGTCATCACTCCCGATCCCCGGATGCGGCGGCGCTTCGGGAACGTCCTGACGCAGAACAGCATTTCCCAGCCCAACCTCTTCGCCATAACGGGGCTCGAGGCCGCGTACAAGCACGGAGAGCGGTGGCTGGACGAGCTGCTGGTCTACATCAAGGGCAACTACGACTTCCTGGTGGACGATCTGAAGAGGCGCCTGCCTCAGGTGCGGGTGATGCCGCTCGAGGGGACCTTCCTGGCCTGGATGGATTTCAGCGCTCTGGAGGCGGACACCTATGCGCTGCAGAAGCGGATGTTGACCGAGGCCGATGTCTGGCTCGACGAGGGCTGGATCTTCGGCCCCGAGGGGAACGGGTTCGAGCGCATCGTTCTGGCCTGTCCCCGAAGCATCCTCAAAGAGGCGGTGGACCGTATTGTGAGGGCGTTCGGAAAATAGGGGCCGCGTTCCCGCGGTTTTTCGAGGGGCCGCCGGAGCGCGGCCCCTCGGCTTATGGGGCGAAAGACGGGAGGAGATCTTCGATGCCCTTTCCGACTCGGCTCGTGGTTGCGCTGGTTTCCGTTTACGTATTCTGGGGCGGGAATTTCCTGGCGGCGCGTTTTGCGGTCGAGACGATCCCGCCGGTCTCCGTGACCGCCATGCGTTTTTCTCTGGTCGGCGTCCTTCTCTACGTCTTCCTGGCTTTGAGGGGGGTGGCCAGGGCGGGCTGGGGGGAGTGGCGCGACGCCGCCGTCACGGGGGCCCTGCTTCTGACCCTGGCCAACGGCGGGCTGGTCTGGTCCCAGCAGTTTCTGCCCAGCGGGATGGCATCCGTCCTCCTGGGGACGACCCCCATGTGGCTCGTGACGATGGACTGGCTCTGGAAGAGGGGGCCCAAGCCGCGGCCCGCAGTTTTTGCCGGACTGTTCGTGGGGTTCCTGGGAATCCTCCTCCTGGCGCGCCACGTGGTTCTGAAGGGGGACGGAGCCTATCTTCTGGGGGGAACCGTCCTCATGGGGGTCTCCTTTTGCTGGGCGCTGGGGTCGATCTATTCGCGCACGGCGCGCAAGCCGCCAAACCCTCTGCTGGGGGTCGCGATGCAGATGCTGTGCGGCGGCGGACTGCTCTGGTGCGTGGCGATCCTCTCCGGGGCCTGGGGAAGGACGGACTTCTCCGCGGTTTCCCTCAAATCCTGGATGGGGCTCCTTTATCTGACCTTCTGCGGTTCCCTTTTGGGATACGCCGCGTACATCTGGCTGCTGAACAACGCCCCCGTCTCCCTGGTCGCCACCTACGCCTACGTCAACCCCATGGTGGCCGTCCTGCTGGGCTGGCTCTTCGCGGGGGAGACCCTGGGGCTTCGCGAGGGGGTCGCCGCGCTGCTGATCCTGGCGGCCGTGGTGCTGATCACCTATGGAAACCGAAGGACGCCGCGGAAATGATCGGGAGATCGGAGGAAGGTTTAGGGACGACAAAAGGGGCCCTTCCATCGTCCGGAAGGGCCCCTCTCTTGTCATCCCTCAGGCCTTTGGGGCCAGAGCCCTCTCGCTCTCCGCGGCCTCGTGGACCGGCGGGAGGTTCAGGTGCAGGGTGTCCCGTTCGCCGTCGTCGAAGACGATCTCGGCCTCCATCCCTGTGGCCGCGACGATGGACGTCAGGATGCGGCGGGTGTTCTCGTCCGCCTGGCCCAGGATGCCGCCCTTGAGCGCGTTGGCCCGCACCTCCTCCAGATCGGCGGTCACCTCGCGATTCTGGTCCTCCAGCCGGACGGAGGTGAAGATCCCCGCCTGCTGGTCGTAGACCTCGAAGCTGTGGATGTCCGCGTAGATGTCCAGAATGCGGCTGCGTGGGACGACCACGCGGACGCGGTTGACGGCGAAGCGCTCGGAGATGTCGATCTTGGAGAGGTCGTTGCCGCAGACGATGGTTCCGGAGTAGCGCATCATGAACTTGCGCGTGGTCCCCGGCAGGTTGAAGCCCAGGAAGGGCATCTGCTTGCCCTCGGAGAAGGAGACGATGGACTGAAATCGCTCCCGGACGGTCGCGAGCTCGTTGACGTTCTGGATTCCCATCAGAATGGCGGAACGGACCGACTTTTTGCGGGGGGTGTTCTTCTTCCGCGTCAAGAGCAGGACGTTGAGGACGATGGATAGGATGAGCAGCATCACTACGACAATCGACATGGAAAGACCTCCTGAAACTTGAATTTGTAGCGCGGCGGCGCTTACAGTTCGCGCGCCACGCGGCGGCGTATCTCGGCCATCGGCAGGCGGTGCTCCGCGGAGAGGCGCTTCAGGTCCTCATACTCCGGGGTTCGGCGCAGCGGGGCGTCCCCCAGCAGCGCGGTCTTGACGTCCAGCTCCCCCAGGGAGGTGGCGACCCGGTCGATGCGCCAGTTCAGTCGGGTGCGTTCCACGGCGAGGTGCCGGACGCCCTGAGACGTGGTCTCCTTCAGCATCGTCATGGCCAGGGCCTGGGCCTTTGCCGGGTCGGCGAGGCAACAGAACCGAACGGCCGGTCGCCCCTTCTTCATGTATATGGGCTCGGTCCAGACGTCCAGGGCGCCTTCCCCGAAGAGGCTCTCGGAGACGGGTTCGAAGTCCTGAGGGTTCATGTCGTCGATGTTGCACTCCAGCAGGGTGAGGCGCTCGTGCACGACGCCCTCTTCCTCCTGGCCCGCCTCCATCAGCAGGACCCGAAGGACGTTCGGCATGTCCTCCGAGTCCCGGTTGCCCAGCCCGTAGCTCGAGGCCACGATCCGACCCGGAGGCACGGAGCAGAAGGCCGAGGCCAGGGTCCTGGCGAGCAGGGCGCCGGTCGGGGTGGTGCGCTCCATGGGCGCCCCCTGGGAGAAGACCGGCAGCCCTCGCAGCAGCAACGCCGTGGCCGGGGCCGGGACGGGCAGGAGGCCGTGAGCGCAAGCCACCGTCCCGGAGCCCACGTTGAGCGGGGAGCAGAGGACCCGGGGCCAGCCCAGGAGGTCCATCAGAACGAAGGTGCCCACGATGTCCACGATGGAGTCGATGGCCCCGACCTCGTGGAAATGGATCTTGTCGGGCGTCGTCCCGTGCACTTGCGCTTCGGCCTCCGCGAGGAGGGCGAAGGCCCGGAGGGCCTCCCGGCGGATGCGCTCGGAGAGCCCGCTGCCGCCGACGATCGCCTCGATCTCGCGCAGACCGCGATCCGGATGGTGTTCATGGGTGCGGACGTCGAAGTTCGTCCCCGCGATGCCGTTTTTCAGGCCCCTCTCGATGACGAGCTCGTAATCGTTTGCGGAGAGGGCCGTCAGCTTGCGCATCTCCGACCGGAACCGCTCCGGATCGGGAAGGAGGCCCAGCAACGCGCCGACCAGCATGTCTCCCGCTATGCCCGCGAAGCAGTCCAGGTAAAGTGTCCTCATCTGTCGTATTTCCTTTCGAGTCCGGCGAAGGTCTTCATCTGCGGCGGGGGAGAGAAGGTGCCCGTCGTCACTTGCCTTTCCTGTGTCGGCCTCCGCCCAGAAAGACGTGGTCCGCGTCGCTTCGGGCGTACTGGAGAAGGGGGGCGAAACGGTCCGCCCCCGTCGGTGCCGTCCGGTCCCCCTGAGGGGCGGCGGGCACACGGGCCGTTCTGGGAAGGGGCGGGCGGGCCCCCGGGGGGATGGCGTCTGCAGGAACGCGGCGCAGAACGGCCCGCATCCCGTCCTCATCCGGCAGCTCGTGCAGTTCCGGCACGACGTCCGTGGCGTCCTGGCGGCAGGCGAAGGCGATGTCCGCCCCGTAGCCGATCTTGTTCAGGAAGACGGCATGGTCCGCGCTCTCGAGAGACGCGTGAAGGTCGGAGGAGGACTGCCACGCCAAAAGCGCCAGGCGGGCGCCGTCCGCGAGCCTCAGGCCGGGCTGCCGCCGTTCGAGGTCCGCCAGCAGGAGCCCCGCGCAGAGGGTGTCGTCCCAAGCGGGACGCCCCTTGCGCCCGGAGCAGAGGATACCGATCCGCGATCCCCTCGACAGGGCGCAGTCGAGCACCGAGAGGGCGTTGCGGGCACAGGCGACCAGGACGGGGACCCCCGTCGCGGCCGCCTTCAGGAGGGCCTTGGTTCCGTTGGTGGTCGCCATGACGGCGCACGGCCGCGAGACGACGAGCTCTCGGGTCAGATCGGTGGGGGAGTTGCCCAGATCGAAGCCCCTGGGGGCTATGGCGTTCTCCTCCCCCATCAGGAGGGGGGGACACCCCTCCTGCGCCAGAGCCTGGGCCAGCCGCCGTGCGGACTCGACCGAGTCCACGGGATAGAGCTCCTCGCCTCCGAGCTCGAACCAACGAACGATGACGGTCGTCGCTCGAAGCACGTCGACCACCAGCCAGACGTCCACCGCCGGCAGGTGCTCGCTGCAGGATAAAACGACATCGGCTTCTATAGGTTTTGCCATGCGATTTCCTCCTCGTTTCCGTCGGCTTACATTATAGCCTAAAGAAGCGCCGATTCAGAAAGGGCGCGGCGCAAAACGTGAAGCGGGTCCGTCCGGGCCGGCTCCGTTTGGGACGGAAACGGGGCTTCCGTTCTTTTCTGTGCTATCATATCTCAAAAGAGTGGTAAACCGACTCCTAAATAATGAAAATGGCGTCGGTCCCGATCGGTTTCGAGCGATTGGCTTCGATTGGAGGAGTTTCTGTGTTGGGCAGCGTTATCGCCATATCGGAGGCCGTTTCCCTGGGCGTACACGGTATGGGGCTTTTGGCGGCGTCGGGCCGTCGTCTCAGCGCCAGGGATATGGCGCAGGCCTTGGGCGTCTCCGAGGCGCATCTGACGAAGGTCTTTCAGCGGCTGGCGCGCGCGGGGCTGGTGCGTTCCGTCCGCGGCGTGGGGGGCGGGTTCGAGCTGAAGCTGGCCCCTGCCGACATATCGCTTATGGCGGTCTACAAGGCGATCGAGGGGATTCCCGACCCGTCGGCGGCGCTCTGTTCGTGCTGCGCGCAGTGTCCCTTCCGGCGCTGCATCTTCGACACCGTGCTGGAGGAGTCGGCGCGGCACTTCCTGAAGTATCTGTCGGAGACCACGCTGGACACGGTGCTGCTGAAGTTCGACGCCGGGGAGCTCTTTTCCCGAAACGGGCGGGAGGCGTGTCCGGCGCCCGCCCTTCAGCAATAAGATCCGTCTCCCGCACTGCGGGAGGATACTGAGATAGGGAGGTACGCGATTCAGATGAGGAAGATGAAGGTGCTTTTGCTTTTGGCGGTTGCGGCGGTGCTGGCGGCGGCGGGGTCCGCCGCGGCTGCGGATGTGGCTCTCACGTCGGTGGGGCAGAGCCCGGACGCCATGATGGTTCGGGTGGTCATGAAGCGGCTGGGCATCGAGTCCGATTATCGTCCCCTGATGAAGGCGGAGGAGCTCGGGGAGGGAAAGGTGCTGGTGGTCGTCGTGGGCGGCAGTTCCAAGGGACTGGGCGCCGCCGGGATCGACAAGGACGATGAGGTCGCCCGGGCCGGGGCCCTCCTGGAAAAGGCCCGTGCGGACGGCCGAAAAATTCTGGTGATGCACGTCGGGGGCGAGGGGCGCCGAGGCACGCTCTCCGACCTGTTCATCGAGGCCGTCGCCGGCTTTGCGGACTCCCTGATCGTCGTGGACGGCGGAGACGGGGACGGCATCTTCACGCGTCTTGCCGAGCCCCGCAAGACGCCGATCCTCTCCGCGCCCAACGTCAAGGGAACGGACGCGCCGATCAAGACCGTCCTGTCGGAGTGGGGCGTTCTTTGATGGGCCGGCCATGAACTGGTTCTGGCCGGAGGGTTTCTACACCCTCCTCATGATCGGGACGTTCGCCTTCGGGGCCTTCGCCTGCAAGCTGCCCATCGCCGTCGCGATGGCCGCCGCGGCGATCGTCGGCGCCCTGGCCGGAGGGGTCGATTTCCCCCTCCGCCATCTGGTGGAGGGGGCGTTCGGCTACGTCAACACCATCATGGTGATCTGCACCGCGATGATCTTCATGAAGGTGCTCCAGCGCACGGGGCTCCTGGACTCGCTGTCCGCCTGGGTCATCCGGCGCTTTCGCCGCTTTCCCGTGCCGCTCAGCCTGGGGATCATGGCGATCATCATGGCGCCCGGGGCGATCACCGGCTCTTCGACGGCCGCCGTGCTGACCACGGGAGCCTTGGTCTCCCCCGTGCTGATGACCCTGGGGCTCTCCAGGGTGGGGACCGCGGCCGTCGTTGCCATGGGGGCGCTTCTGGGCATGATCGCCCCGCCCATCAGCATCCCCGCCATGATCATCTGCGCCGGCGTGGACATCCCCTACGTGGGGTTCGCCCTGCCGCTGCTGATCTGCACGGTCCCCCTGGCCGTGATCTGCGCCCTGACGATGATCTATCCCCACATCCGGCGCTTCTCCGACGACGCGGCGCTCGAGGCGCAGCTCCGGCGCATGGAGGCCAGGCCGCTGACGCTCCGCCTTCTGCTCCCCGTGCTCGTGCTCGTGGCGCTCCTGGCTCTCGAGCAGTTCGTGCCCCAGCACGTCGCTCTGGGGATGCCGCTCGTCTTTCTGTTGGCCTCGGCCTCGGCCTTCCTTTCGGGCGCGCGCTGGAACTTCGCGGACACCGTAACGGAGGCGGTGGACGAAGCGCTGCCCGTCATGGGCATCCTGATGGGCGTCGGCATGTTCATCCAGATCATGACGCGGATCGGCGTTCAGGGCTTCGTGGTGGTCTCCGCGCTCAGCCTGCCCTCATGGACGCTCTACCTGGGCATCGCGGTCTCCATGCCGCTCTTCGGGGCGGTCTCGTCCTTCGGGTCCGCTTCGGTGCTCGGGGTGCCCTTCCTCCTGGCCCTGCTGAACTACAACTCCGTCGTGGTCGCCTCCGCGCTCGCCCTCGTCGCCGCCCTGGGGGACCTGATGCCCCCCACGGCGCTCGCCGGGATCTTCGCCGCCCAGGTGGCGGGGGAGGAGAACTACTTCGCCGTGCTGAGGCGCTGCATCGCGCCGTCCGTCCTGCTGGCCCTCTGGGGGATCGCCGTGATCCTCATGAGCAACGATATCGCCAGAGTGCTGCCTTGATTCCGGCTGGGGAGGGAATTGTATGCTGACGCTTGTCTACAGGGGGATCCTGGCCTTTATGGTCCTCTTCGTCCTGCGGTGCATGTTCCGGGAAAAATCGTTCTGGAAACAGGTTACGGCCGCCATGGTCCTGATCCCCATGGTGTTGCGCATCCTGATGATCAAGTGAGGGGGGAGGCTCATGGAACATCGATTCAGGGGCAATGCCCTCACGGCAGCGCTGCTGCTTGCGGCGGCCGCGTTCGTGGGAACGCTGGCGGCCCGCTCCTTCATGTCCATGTGGGCGGACGACGCGGTTTTTCCCGCGCCGGGGTTCGAGCATCACAGGCTCTCCGAGTGGGAGCCCTCCCTTGCGGGCTCGCCGGGGGATACCGACGTGTACGTCCAGGCCGGCCCCAAGCCCGGCGGTACCGTCCTGATCCTGGGCGGCACGCATCCCAACGAGCCGGCGTCCCACGTCGCGGCTGTCCTCTGCCTGGAGCGTGCCCGCGTGACGGCGGGGCGGCTGATCGTCGTCCCCTTCGCCAACCGTTCGGCCTTCACCCACAACTCGCCGCAGGACGCCGCCCCCCAGCGGTTCCGCCTGGAGCAGGAGGGGGGAGGCGCGCGCGTCTTCCGGTTCGGCTCCCGCGCGACGAACCCGATCCACCAGTGGCCGGACCCGGACATCTACATCCACCACCCGTCGGGACAGAGGCTGGACGGATCCTCGCGGAGCAACCTCAACCGCGGCTATCCCGGCCGGCTTGACGACGGCCTGACCCAGCGGGTCTCCCGTGCGATCCTCGAGCTGATCCGCAGGGAAAAGGCCGATCTGGCCTTCGACCTGCACGAGGCCTCGCCCGAGTACCCCGTGGTCAACGCGATGGTGGCGCACGAGCGTGCGATGGAGCTGGCCGCGACCGCCTCCCTGGAGCTGGATTTCGAGGGGATCCCCATGCGCATCGAGCCCTCGCCGGTCAACCTTCGGGGGCTGAGCCACAGGGAGTGGGGCGATGCCGTGGAGGGGACGCTGGCTATCCTCATGGAGTCCGGAAACCCCAGCCAGGGACGCCTGAGGGGGCGGACGGACGAGGCCCTGGTGCTGACCGGCAGGGACAAGGCCTACGCACGTGCCTCGAGGCTGGGGCGGCTCTTCATCCCCTACACGGAGGACCAGCCCCTCGCGCTTCGGGTGGCCCGCCACGTCACCGCGCTGCGGGTCTGCATGGGCCTGCTGGGCGACGTCCTGGGGCCGGAGAAGGCCGTCCGGGTGGAGGGGCTTCCCGACTATGCGGATATTCTGGACCGCGGGGTTGGGCCGTTTCTGGCCCGGGACCCTGGGGCCGAGCCGGCGCGGTGATGGCGTCGGTGTCCGCCGGTCGATTCATCAAGGAGAAGGAGGGATTCTGAGGTGAAGAAACTGCTCGCTGTTGTCGTGTTTCTGTCCGTTTGCTGCTGCGGCGCGGCCTGGGGGGGCCCGGCCCACGAGGTCTATGCGGAGAAGGGCATGGTGTCCTCCGCGCACGAACTGGCCTCCAGGGCGGGCGTGGAGATCCTGCAGAAGGGCGGCAACGCCGTGGACGCGGCGATCGCCACCCAGCTCGCGCTGAACGTCGTGGAGCCGAATGCCTCGGGCATCGGAGGCGGCGGTTTTATGACCGTCCGTTTCGCCAAGTCCGGCGAGGTCGTGGTGCTGGACTACCGAGAGGTCGCCCCCGCCTCCGCGGTCAAGGACATGTACGCCTCGGAGGAGTCGAAGAAGGCGAAGGAGTCCGTTCTGGGCGGCAAGGCCATCGGGGTCCCCGGCGCCGTCCGGGGGATCTTTGCGGCGCTCGAAAAGTACGGCACCATGGACTTCGCGGCCGTGGCCGAGCCGGCCATCCGGCTGGCCGAGGAGGGGTTCGAGATCGCTCCGATGCAGAAGGACATCGTGACGGACGCGTTCGAGAAGCTCTCGAAGTACAGCCCCGGATGCGCTTTCCTGCCCGATGGCCTGCCCCCCGAGGCGGGGACGGTGCTGAAGCAGCCCGAATTGGGCAAGACCTTCCGCCTGCTGGCGGAGCAGGGGCCGGACGCGTTCTACAAGGGCCCGATGGCGGAGGCGATCGTGGAGGCGGTGAACCGGTCCGGCGGCGCGATGACCACGGACGATCTGGCACGGTACGAGATCCAGGTCCGCAAGCCGGTGACGGGCACCTATCGGGGCTACACCATCTGCTCCGCGCCCCCCGCCTCCAGCGGAGGCACCCACATCGTCCAGATCCTCAACGTCATGGAGCACTTCCCCGTCTCCGAGTGGAAGCACAATTCGGCCGAGCACCTGCACGTCCTGGCCGAGGTGTCGAAGCTGGCCTTTGCCGACCGGCAGCGGTTCATGGCGGACACGGCGTTTGTGGAGGTGCCCCTGGCCGGGTTGGCCGACAAGGGGTACGCGAAGGCCCTGGCCGAGAAGATCGATTCCAGGAAGGCCGCTGAGGAGGTCCAGGCGGGCGACCCCTGGCGCTTCGAGGGGAAGCCCAAGGCGTTTCGGGTCGGCGGGGCCGGGGGCGAGCGCATCTCCACCAGCTCCTTCTCCGTCGTGGACGCGGAGGGGAACGTCGTGGCGTCGACCAATACGGTGAACTACTTCTTCGGCTCCGGCGTGGTGGTCCCAGGCTACGGCGTCGTGCTGAACAACGAGATGGACGACTTCTCGCAGGATCCCGAGAGCGTCAACGCCCCCGAGCCGGGCAAGCGCCCGCTCTCCAGCATGAGTCCGACGATCGTCCTGGACCCGGAGGGCAGGCCGTTCATGACCGTCGGGGCCGCCGGGGCGACCCGCATCATCACGGCGCTCGCCCAGATCGTCATGAACGTCGTGGACTTCGGCATGACGATGGACCAGGCCATCGAGCAGCCGCGCATCTTCAATTCGGCGTCGGGCGGCAAGGCGGGCAAGCTGGCGGTGGAGGAGGGGATCGCGCCCGAGGTCGTGGAAGCGCTCGAGGCCATGGGGCACACGATCGACGCCCGCCCCTTCGGCGGCTGGTTCGGCACGGCCCAGGGCATCCTGTTCCGGGACGGAAGGATGAACGGCGGGGCGGACAGCCGGCGCCTGGGAGTCCCGGTGGGGTATTAAGCAGACGACCGCCTTCCACGAGGCGTTAGCCTCGTGGGGCGTGTCGGTCGCTTATGTCGAACGGCAACACAGTTGTTGCCGTTCGACGAAGCAGACGAGCGGCAAGCGGAGCGAGCCGTGTCGGTGCAACGAAGCAGACGAGCGGCGAGTGGAGCGAGCCGTGTCGGTGCAACGAAGCAGACGACCGCCTTCCACGAGGCGTTAGCCTCGTGGGGCGTGTCGG
>NZ_RQYL01000013.1 GCF_003860125.1 Fretibacterium sp. OH1220_COT-178
TAGCCCAAGCGCGATTTCAAACACTTGAATGTCTTTCATAATGTCTCTACTATACCACTTCTGACAATTTCGAACTCATCCTTACCCACTCTAAATATCGAGGAACCAACAGTGTTAAGCTTAAGTCGCGAGACAACAAGCCATCACCTGCGAGGTGCAACGATAATTATGCCATACAGACTCCCGAAAATCGAGGTCAAGACGACGGATAAAATGCAGGACATTACCCCCTTTGCCGGTCTTCTCCCTGTCGTCGAACTTTGGAACGGACTTCATCTTCCCGAAATCATCGACACTTCCATAGGAATCCGAAAACACAAAGGGTACAGGGACTCCGAGCAAATCCTGTCGATGGTCCTGTTGAACCTCAGCGGCGGCAGTGCCGTGGAGCACCTGAAGTTCCTGAAGGAACAGCTTGGGACGAAGAGCTGTCCTCTGCCGTTCCCCTCTCCGACGGCAGCGCGGGATTACGCTTGCGGCTTTCATAACGAATCGGAGGACGAGCACCGAGGCCCTGGCCGTTCTTTCGTCCCTGCGTCTAACGCGGCACTGAAAGGTTTCGAGGAGCTTCATCGTCATCTTCTGCACTGCGCTTTCGAGGCATCTCCTCAGGAGGAGCTGACGCTGGATCAGGACGCGACGTTCATCGAGACGGAGACGTCGGGAGCGTTATACAACTACAAGGGGAAACGGAGTTACGAGGCGCTGAACGTGTATTGTCCTGAGTACGACCTGGCGGTGGCGACGGAATTCCGTGACGGGAATGTGAATCCGGGTTACGGCCAGCTGGAACAGCTGAAGGAGGTACTGGCACACCTGCCCGAGGGAGTGAAGAAGGTGAGGTATCGTTCCGACAGCGCGGGATACCAGACGCGTCTGCTGCGCTATCTTGCGGAGGGAGGGGACGCTCGTTTCGGAGTGATCGAGTTTGCGCTGTCGTGCCCGATCTGTGCGGAGTTCCGTAAAGCGGTCGAGGCAGTTTGCGAGACGGATTGGCATCCCTTGGGCAACGGACGGGAATGGGCGGAGGTCGTCTATGCGCCGCAGTCTTTGAGTCTCAGCAAGAGGGGGCCGACGTATCGATTTCTTGCCGTTCGGGAGCCGTTCGATCTGGAGAAATCTGTTAAGAAGCGCCGATTGTCTCTGGAGCTTGAGGACTCTCGCCAGCTGCGCATTCCCGAGCTGATTGAGGACCTGGAGGGGGAGAAGGAGAGGGCGAAGAAACTGCACCTGACGGAGCTGGGAGGGCGAGTGTACAAGGTGTTTGGTATCGTGACGAACATGGAGGATTTGGATGGAGGAGCGATAATCCGGTGGCATCGGGAGCGGTGCGGCAAGTCCGAGGAAGTGCACCGAATCCTGAAGTATGACCTGGCCGGAGGTCACGTCATCTCGCACCGATTTGGTGCGAACGCATTCTGGTGGAACGTGGCGGTGCTGTCGCTGTCTTTGCACAGTCTGTTGAAGCGCCTGCTGCTGCCCTCTGAAGTGAGGGCGTGCCGTCCGAGTACGCTGAGATTTTTGTTCTACACGAGTGTGGGTCGTATCGTTCGCCACGCGCGGCGCGTTGTGCTGCGAGTGAAGGAGGGGGTGACGGGGAGCTGGCTGCTCGGAGCGTACAGGCGACTGGAGAAGTTGTCCTTTTCGCTGGAATGAGTTGAGATCGAGACTTGCCAATAGCCGAGACTCGGGTGTGAGAACAGGCTCACACTGATGAGTCTATTGCGACAACAGGAGAGCACTCCTTTTTTGACGGCAGAGGAGGGCCGGAAGCGCCGATTTTTTCAAAACTTCCCCTGCCGGCTTCATTGACTTGTCCTGCAATTCTCTTGCCTGTGGTTTTGGGCCCCTGCGGTTCGCTTGACTTTACCCCGCCGTTGCGGTATAAACTGCTTGCGGAAGAAACGCCGTTCTTTTCGGAAAGGAGGGACTCGAATGCTGCGCTGCGGAGGCACCTGAGGAGCTGTCTTGGATGCACGGGATGCATGCCGTGGTGGGATTCCTTCGTTGAGGGAATCGTTCGTTCGGGTCGCGTTTTCCGAGGATTGACGTGTCTTTTCCGCATGCCGTCACTTCCGAATTGAATGGAGGCCGCCCGTTCGGCCTCCTCTTGTTTTTTTAAGGATTCCCCCTTACCCCCTCTCGTCTCCCGATCGAAATCGATCGGTCCGTGCGGAACGAGCAGGACCCTTTGTGCCCCAACCCCAACGGTCCGTCATCCCCGTGAATCTCAATCCCGTAATCGGCGCGCCCGATCGCTTCTGCGCCTGCCAAGGCGACAGCGTCGGGTTCCTCTCCCGTCCGCTTTGTCCGCATGTTCAGGAGGAACGACATCCATGAAGAAGTTCGTGCTTTCACTTTTTGTCCTTGCGCTGCTGCTCTCCGCCACAAGCGCCATGGCCGTCCAGTTCGTCAATGTCGCCACGGGCCCGACCGGGGGCACCTACTACCCCGTAGGCTCCGCCATGGCCAAGATATGGACGGACCATATGAAGGGCATCAAGGCCAGCGCCCAGTCCACCGGGGGAACCATGAACAACATCCAGTTGCTGGCGGACGAGGAGGCCGAGGCGGCCTTTGCCGACGGCCTCTACTACGACGCCTACAACGGACTCGAAAGCTACAAGGGCAAGCCTCAGGCCTTCTTGCGCGCTGCCGCCCCCCTCTATCCGGAGGCCATTCATCTGCTCGTCGCTCGGGACAGCGGCATCGAGACCCTTCAGGACCTGAAGGGCAAGAGGGTCTCCGTCGGCGCCGTGGGCGGCAGCACCATGCTGACGGCCTTTCATCTTCTGCGCCTGGCCGGCCTGGACCCGGAGAAGGACATCGTCCCGGAGAACCTGGGCCATGCAGACACCGTAGCGGCCTTCGCGGACAAGCGCATCGACGCCTCGGTCACCATCGGGGCGATCGGCATCGCCAGCGCCGTGGAGACCACCACCGTCGGGACGGCCTCCCTCATCTCCATCCCGCAGGCCATCGTCGGAAAGATCTGCGAGGAGACCCCCTACTTCAGCCCCATCACGATCCCCGCGGGCACCTACAAGAACCAGCCGGGCCCGATCGAGACCTTCAGCAGCCCCAATATCCTGGCGGTGCACGCAAGGCTGGACGACGACCTCGTCTACGGTATGACCAAGGCCCTTTTCGAGCACAAGGAGGACCTCGTCGCCGTCAGCGCGCGGATGTCGGCCATGAACCCGGAGTCGGTCGCACAAATCAAGATCCCCCTCCACCCGGGAGCGCTCCGCTACTATAAGGAAATGGGCATCCTGCAATAAGCCCATCAGCGATGCGCCGCGACCTTGGGGGACGGATCGAACGCAGTCCGTCCCCGGCCGACCGAAAAAGGGACCCTGCGGATCTCAGGACGACCGCGATCTTCGTCCTCTGCATCGCCATGTCCCTGTTCCATCTCTACACCGCGGGGATCGGCCTCCTCCAGACGCCCGTCCAACGGGCCATCCACCTGGGGTTCGTCCTGGTCCTGACCTTCCTGCTCCACCCGCTGAAGGGGGGATGGGGGCGGCTCGACGGTATCCTGATCCTCTGTGCCCTCGCCGGAACGGGCTACATCGCGCTCTTTTTTGAGCCCATCGCCCTGCGGGGAGGGAAGGCCCTGCCCCACGAGATCGTCCTGGGATGCCTCACCATGCTGACCGTCCTGGAGGCCGGCAGACGCGCTCTGGGAAGGACGCTCCCCCTGATGGGGCTGGCCTTCCTGCTCTATTGCCGCTACGGCCGTTACGCTCCGTCGATCTTCATGCATCGGGGCTATTCCCTGGAGCGGATCGTCCAGCACATGTACCTGACGACGGAGGGCATCTTCGGCGTGGCGCTCGGGGTCTCGTCCACGTTCATCTTCATGTTCATCCTCTTCGGGGCCTTCCTGTCCCACAGCGGAGGCGCCAGGCTCTTCAACAACCTGGCCCTTTCCCTGGCGGGAAAGAGGCCGGGGGGCCCCGCCAAGATGGCCATCGTCGCCTCGGGGCTCCTGGGGACCATCAACGGCTCCTCCATCGCCAACGTGGCCACTACCGGAGCCTTCACCATCCCGCTGATGAAGGAGGTCGGCTACACTCCGGAGGAGGCCGGGGCCATCGAGGCCTGCGCCTCCACGGGCGGCCAGCTCATGCCGCCGATCATGGGGGCCGGGGCGTTTGTCATGAGCGAGTTTCTGAGCGTCCCCTACATCAGGATCCTCTCGGCCGCGACCGTCCCGGCCCTGCTCTACTATGCGGGGCTTCTCACGAACGTCCATCTCGGGGCCCGCAGGGCGGGCATGAGGGGGATCGGCGGGGAGGCCCCCAACGTCGGGGCGGTGCTGCGGGCCGACGGACACCTCCTGCTTCCCCTCCTTCTCATCGTGGCGATGCTGATGAGCTCCTACACGCCGCTCAAATCGGCCTTTTGGGCCATCGTCCTGATGGTAGGCATCTCCTCACTGCGGCGGCATACCCGCATGGGCCCCGGTCTGTTGGCCCGTACCCTGGCGGACGGCGCACGCAGCGCGGTCGGCACCGGGATCGCCTGCGCCGTCGTGGGGTTCGTCGTCGGCGGAAGCTCCCTGACCGCCCTGGGACTGACGCTCTCGGACAACATCCTGGACCTCGCCGGGGGCGCTCTGCCGTTCGCCCTGATCCTGTCGATGGGCGCCTGCCTTCTTCTGGGCATGGGACTGCCGACCACCGCCAACTACATCGTGACCAGCACGGTGGTGGCCCCGGCCCTCGTCAAACTGGGAGTCATGCCGCTCGCCGCCCATCTGTTCGTCTTCTACTTCGGGATCATGGCGGACATCAGCCCCCCGATCTGCCTGGCCTCCTTCACGGCTGCGGGCATCGCCAAGGCGGACGCCACAAAAACGGGGATCAAGGCCTTGTTCCTCGCTCTCTCCTCCTTTTTGCTGCCCTATCTCTTCGTCTACCGCCCTGAAATCCTATTGGAGGCGGGGTCCCCATGGGACAGCCTGGTGGCCGCATCAGGAGCACTGGTCGGCGTCGCCGCCCTGGCCGTCGCCGTCCAGGGATGGTGGGGCAGGCCCTTGGGCGTCGCTATGCGCATTGCCGCCTTCATCCTGGGGCTCGCGTGTTTCGCCCCCTCCCCCACGCTGCGCATCGCCGCCGCATTGGCGGCGGCCGGGCTGGGATGTGCGGTTCGCTCCGAAAAGACAAGCTCCGCTTGGGAAAGGATAAGGGATCCCAAATGAAGATATTGATCGTATCCGGCTTTCTGGGGGCCGGGAAGACCACGTTCATCCGGGACGCGGCGCGCCGGATCGGCGGCTCAATCGTCGTCCTGGAGAACGAGTTCGGCGAGGTGGGGGTGGACGGGGATCTCCTGTCGGACGCCCCCCTCGAGGTCGTCGAGCTGGCCCAGGGCTGCATCTGCTGCTCCATGAAGACGGATTTCCTGCGGGCCGTCGCCGAGATCGACTCTCGTTTCCACCCCGATGCCCTCCTCATCGAGCCCACCGGGATCGGCTCCCTGAGCCTCATCCTCGCGTCCCTCTCTCAGGACATGGGGAACGGCGCCGTCCTCGCCCGTCCCGTCACGCTCGTCGACGCGGAGGCGTTTTTGGACTACCTCGAGATCTTCGGCGAGTTCTATCGCGATCAGATCGTCAACGCCTCCACCCTGATCGTCACGAAATCGGAGGAACTGCCACCCGAGGAGCGCGAGAGGGTGTTCTGGAGCCTGGCCGACCTGAACCCGAAGGCCGAGATCGTCCTCCCCCCCTACGAGGAGCTCCCTCGGGAGTGGTGGGATCGTCTGCTGGAGCCCTCCGGGGCGAGGTGCGCCGTCCCGGCCGGGAACTCCGCGGCGCTCTCGCTGGAGAGCCTGGGGCTGAGGGACCTGGCCTTCAGAAGTCGGGACGCCCTGGAGGAGTGCCTCGACCGTCTGGGCTCCGGCTCGTTCGGCCGGATCCATCGGATCAAGGGCATTGCCCCCGCAGGCGAAGGGTGGCTGCGCTTCGACGTCGCGCGCCGGAGGCGGACGATAGGGGCGTGGCGGGCGGAGAAAGCGTCCAGCAAGATGACGCTGATCGGCGAGGACCTGGACACCGCGGGAATCCGAAAGGCGCTGTCCGAGTTTCGGGCCGGGACCGTCTGAGGTCCGGCCGGCGCCGACGGCGTGAATTTCCGAGAGGGAACGGAAGGGAGAACGGATATGCCGATGAGCAAGGAGGAGTATCTCAAGCAGCTTTCGGACTGCGTTCTGGAGATGGAGGACGAAAGGGTCGTAACGGTTGCGGAGGAGTACGTCCGAGAGGGACACAGCGCCCTGGACGGGATCAACCTCGGCCTGGTGGACGGCATGAATCGCGCGGGGCTGCTTTACGAGCAGGAGGAATACTTCGTGACGGACCTCCTGCTCTGCTCGGACGCCATGTACAACGGACTGGACGTCCTGAGGCCACGGCTGAAGGCCGAGGCCGCGGATACGGGGGAGCCGATCCCCTGCGTCATCGGGGTCGTGCAGGGGGACACCCATGATATCGGAAAGAATCTCGTGAAGATCATGATGGAGACGGCGGGGTTCACGATGCACGATCTGGGCCGGGACGTGCCCATCGAGTCCTTCGTGGACAAGGCCCAGGAGGTGGGCGCGCGTCTCATCTGCCTCTCCACCCTCATGACCACGACGATGGTCGGGATGCAGCGCGTGGTGGAGCTCCTGAAGGAACGCGGGCTCCATGGAAAGGTCAAGGTCATGATCGGCGGCGGGCCCGTCTCCCAGAGCTTCTGCGACAAGATCTCCGCGGACGCCTACACGGGCAATGCGATGGAGGCCGTCCGCGTGGCGAAATTGCTCCTGAAGGGCGAGCCGGTCCCCGCCTCCTGACAGGCAGGCGCCGGCCCGATGCAACACCTAAAAGCGCCTGAAACGACGCTCGCCGGCAGGCCTGCTTATCGCCCCTGTGGGCGATGGGGCAACGGAGGGTCCCCTGAGCGGGGATTCGAGGGAGGGCAGGATCTGCGGAAGGAGGGAACAGCGTGAACGAAAAGGAAAGGCTCCTCGGGGTGCTCCGCGGCGATCCCATCCGTGAGGTGCCCTGCATCTGTCCCGGCGGCATGATGAACGCCATCGTCGTCGGCCTGATGGACCGGTGCGGGATCGCCTGGCCGGAGGCCCACACGGATCCGGTCAAGATGGCCGAGCTCGCCAGGGCCGTGTACGACCACGACATGTTCGAGAACTACGGGGTGCCCTTCTGCATGACCGTGGAGGCCGAGGCGATGGGGGCCCCGGTCGACATGGGGAACAGGGAATGCGAGCCTCACGTGACGGACTACGTCCTGAGCTCGGTGGACCGCTGGGAGGATCTGGCCGATCCCGACCCGTACCGCGGGCGTCCCGGGGTCGTCATACGGGCCATCGAGGAGCTCCGGAGGACGGGAAGGGACGAGGTCCCCATCATCGGCAACCTGACGGGCCCCCTCAGCCTGGCGACGTCCCTGGTGGATCCCATCGATTTCTACAAATCCCTGCGGCGTAAAAACGAACAGGCCCACGCCCTGATGCGGAAAGTGACCCACACGCTGATCCGCTTCGGAGTCGCCCAGACGGCGGCCGGAGCGGACGTCCTGGCCATCTCCGACCCCAGCGGCACGGGCGAGATCCTCGGTGCGCGCTATTTCGAGGAGTTCGCCGTCCGATACCTCAACGAGCTGATCCGCGGCGTGCGCCGGGTCTTCCCCGAACTCCGCTTCATCGTCCACATCTGCGGCAGGATGAAGAACGTGTTCGGCGAGCTGCGGGCGGTGGAGGCCAACGCCTTCAGCTTCGATGCGATGGTGAACCTGCGCGAGGCGCGAAAGCAGCTGGCGCCCCGCAAGGTCATGGGCAACGTCAGCTCCTTCGGCCTGGTCTTCGCCTCCGGGGAGAGGGCCGAGGCCATGGCCCGAGCCGCCATCAACATGGGCTCGGACATTCTGGCGCCGGCCTGCGGCCTGGGTACGCAGTCGGACATCCGCTCCGTGCAGGGCCTCCTGAGGGCGGCCAGACGGAACCGGGAGGAGGCCCCCCTTTCATGCACGCCCTGAAGGTCCCGGCCAGGGGGCTTTCCCTCCCCCTGGCGCCGGGCGTGGATCTCCTGACGGCCCTGCGGTCCGCAGGACTTCGGGTCAACGCGGCCTGCGGGGGGCGGAGGACGTGCGGCAAGTGCAAGGTCCGCATACTCGACGGGACGGTCGACCCCGCGAGCGGGGAGGAGCGGCGCTTTCTCTCCGAGGAGGAGCTGAGCGGCGGCGTACGCCTGGCCTGCTTCGTCCGCCCGAGGGGGGACGTCAGCGTCCTGCTCCCCGACGCGGAGGAAAGGGGACACCCGATCCTGACGGACGGCTTCGTCCCCGACTTCGCCTTCGACCCGCCCCTGCGGCGGGAGACCGTCGCCGTGAACGCCCCCACCCTCGAGGCCCCGCTCTCCCTGGACGAGCGCCTGGCCCAGGCGGCAGGACTGAGGACGATACCGATCGCCACCCTGAGGCGACTCCCCTCCGAGGGGACCCGGTTCTCCATTCTGACCCACGATGGGGAGTTTCTGACGGCGGAGCCCGAGGTCGGCGAAGGCCTCTTTGCCGCGGCGGTGGACATCGGGACGACCACGGTCGTCGCGTCGCTCATCGATATGGATACGGGGCTCGAGCTGGGCAGCGCCTCGGCCGTCAATCCGCAGAAGGAACATGGGCAGGACGTTCTGACCCGGATCACCTGGGTTCAGGAGACGGGGTCGGAGGGCGTCGACCGGATGCGGGGCGAGATCGTCCTGGCCGTCGAGGAACTGATCCTGTCCCTCTGCGAAGCCCGATCGATCCCGCCCCGACGGGTGCTCCAGCTCAACGTGGGGGCGAACGCGACCATGACCCACCTCCTGCTCGGCGTGGATCCCCGCTCGATCGGCTGCTCCCCCTACGCGCCCCGGCTGAGGCACGAGCGGTACGAACGGGCCTCGGATCTGGGGTTCACACGCATCCATCCGGAGGCCCGGGTATTCTGCCTTCCGCAGATATCCTCCTTCGTCGGAGGGGATATCGTCGCCGGCATCGTCACGGCGGACCTGACGGGGACGCAGGACAACGTCCTGTTCATCGACATCGGGACGAACGGCGAGATGGTCCTCTCCCGAAGGGGGGAGCTCTTCGCCGCCTCCTGCGCGGCAGGGCCGGCCCTCGAGGGGATGAACATCGGCTGCGGGATGCGCGCCCAGGAGGGGGCCGTCGAGGAGGCGTCCCTGCGGGAGGGCCGTCTGTCCCTGGCCACGATCGGGGGAAGGCCGCCTCTCGGCCTCTGCGGCAGCGGAATTCTGGCCGTCGTTCGGGAGTTCCTCTCGGCGGGCTTGATCACGAAGCGGGGCAACATCGCCCGCGCGGAGGAGGTGAGCGCGGAGCTGCGCCCGTTCATCGGGGAGGCGGGAGGGAAAAGGAGCCTTGTGCTGTGCGGCGGCCCCCCTTCCCTGTTCCTGACCCAGAGGGACGTGAGGCAGATCCAGCTGGCCAAGGGCGCCATCCTCTCCGGGGCCCTCTGCCTGGTCTCCGCCGCGGGACTGGCGCCGGACGAGGTGGACCGGGTCGTGATCGCCGGACAGTTCGGAAAGCACCTGGCCCCGGAAAGCCTGGTCGGCGCAGGGCTGCTCCCAGCCTCCTTCGGGGATCGGATCCATTACATCGGAAATTCCAGCAAGACGGGAGCCTATCTTTCCCTGGTGTCCCGCGAGCATTACCACAGGATGACCCACGGCATCCGCCAGGTCCGCTACATCGAGTTGAGCACGCTCCCGGGCTACGACAGAACCTTTGCCGAAGCGCTGCTCTTTTGAGCGGGCGAACGGCCCGCATCGCCGGGCGGAGCGGTTCGCCCGCATCGAAGGCAAGGCGGCTTCGTCCGCCGAGCCGGGGAGATCCGCCCGGCAGGAAACCGAGGGAGGGAGGATCGTGAAGATCTATCAATGCAAGTCTGAGGACGCGCCGAGCCTCGTCCCCGTCCTGCGGGAGCTGGGGCTGAGCTACGAGGAGACCCTGAGGGAGGGAGTGGCCCTCGCGCGTGCGGCGGAGGGGGTGCGGGAGAAAAACGGCATGGTCCACACCATGCTCCCCCTCTCGGAATGCCTGATGTCGGCCTGCCTGGGGGCCTCCATCAAATGGGATCCGGAGTACGGGGACCGCGTGGCCAGAGAGGCCTTCTCCGACTGGGAGGAGGCCGAGGCCTTCCGGTCAGAATCCATTGGTCGGGCCCTCCTGGAGCCCCTCTTCGAGGCCGTCGGGATGCTGAAGGAAAAGGGCGCCAGGATCGTCGTCGGCGTGACGGGGCCCATCTCCCTGCTCTCGGCCCTCCTTCCGACGGAGGAGGTCTATCGGGCCATGGCGAAGCGGAAGGATCCCTTCCCCAGGCTTTTAGGGATCGTCGAGGACTTCGTCGCGGAGCACATCGAGCGGTTGGACGCACTCGGACCGGAGCTGATCTACCTCGTCGACACCCTCGGGTCCCTGGACCTCGTGGGGCCCCGTCTGTTCCGGCAGGTTTCCGGCCCCAGCTACCTGCGCGTGCTCAGACGGGCGGAGGCCCTGGCGACGCCCATCTACATGTGCCCCAAGAACATGACGTCGCTCTTCTCCGTGGGGTTCCTGGAGAAGGCCGAGGACGGGAATCTTTGTGCGGGGCCATGCCTGGCCCGGAGGTTCCGGGAGCTGCGCTGGGGGAGGTGCCGCCTCGCCCCGGAGGCTCCGGCGTAGCCTTTCGGGCTCCGGATCGTCGGCCGAGGACGCCGAAACGGCGTCCGGGCATCATGATTTTCCAGTTTTTCAATACGGAAAGGAGCGTTCGGGACATGAGCCATGCGGCAAAAAAAGGAACGGGGCCTGCGGCGGACCGGCAGGAACGCCTCAAGGTCTCCATCTCGCTGTGCGAGACGGCCATCACCCTCTTCGGCGTGAACACGAGGGATTACTATTTCAACGCCGACACCATGGCCGACGTCGAGGCGCGGTTCTGGGAGCGGTTCCGGCCGGACGGCGCGAGCATCTCCATCACGCTGCGCGGCATGGCGGAGGCCATGGGTTCCGTCATATCCTACAAGAACCACTGCATCCCCAGCGTGGAGACGCCGCGGGTCCGGGAACCCAAGGACGTCTACGGGCTCAGGGTCCCCGATCCCCTCAAGGACGGCCGTCTGCCCATCGTGCTGAACGCCCTCGTCAAGCTCCGGAAGAGGCTGGACGGAAAAATTGCCGTGGGCGCCGGAATGGCCGGCCCGGTGAGTGTCGCCATCGCCGTCTGCGGCGCGGAGAACTTCCTGCGCTGGACGCGCCGCCACCCCGAGGAGATCAAGCACATGATGGACATCATCGTGGAGGGGAACAATCGGTACATCGACGAGCTCGGCAAGCGCGGGATCGTCGGGCTCTCCTTCTCGGACCCCGTGGCCTCGACGGACCTGTTGGGCTACAAGCAGTTCCTCGAGTTCTCCCTCCCCTACTTCACGGCCAACGTGCGGTACGGCGGCAAGGTCCTGGGAAAGAATCCCGGCACCCACATCTGCGGACACACCAAGGGGATCTGGAAGGACATCGTGGGGTCCGGGGTTTCGAGCTTCAGCATCGACAACGTGGAGGACCTGGCCGAGGCCAAGGAGATCATGGGGGACAGCATCGCCATCATCGGGAACGTGCCTCCGGTCAACGTCCTGAACCTGGGCGGGGAGGAGGATATCAGGAGATCCGTCGCGGAGTGCATCCTGAAGGGACACGACTCCCCCAAGGGCTACGCCCTGGGATCCGGCTGCCAGGTGCCCCTTTTCACCCCCGCGGAGAACATCGACGCCTACATCCGGTGGGGAAAGGAGTTGGGTAAATTGCCCATCGACGTCGAAAGGCTGCAGCGCATCGCGGCCGGCGAGGAGGGCGCCGCGTGAGCGGCGGTGCCCCCGAAAAATCCCGGAGCCCCGTACCCTGACTGGGTGCTCGTATTCCCGCCGCGGGCCGGATGGCCGGGGGATCTGCACAGGCCCCCGGCCATCCTTCGACGAAAAAACGGCGGAGGCCGGTCAAATTTCGTCCAGAAGCTGCTGGATGCTCTTCTTTCCGAAAATCACCTTGTCGTCGTCGACCACGAGGCAAGGGACGCTCATCACGTTATACCGTTCCTTCAGCGCTCCAAAGTGGTTGATGTCGTACACGTCCGCCGTCACCAACGGATTCAGCGACGCAATCTGCTGGGCGGCTGCAACCAGCTCCGGACACATCGTACAGGAGAGGGAGATCAGGATTTTCATATCGATCTTTCTGTCGATCCCCCGAACCCGCCCCCTCGTCTCCTCGTCCAGGGGCTGCCCCGGTCCGGAGGCATTGTAGAGCCCCAGCATGAAGGAGGTGAATTCGTGCCCGCCGGGCACGCCGTGAAAGGCCAGGCCCGTCTCCGTACCATCCTCCCTCAAAATCCTGACACAGGGCAGCTCCGAGGATGCCATCCCCTCGCCCGTCGACACGGTCAGCTTGTCCGTCAGTTGCGCCAGCTCCTCCATATAATTCCGGAGCTCGTGCGAGACGGGCCGGGAATCGAGGTAGAGCTTCAGGATCAAGTTCCGCTCCATCCGGGAAAAGATGACGTCCATCTGCTGACGCATATCCGGAGAGAACAGGCCGCCTGCCGAAGGCTGAGGGGCCTCGCCCTTCGCCTCCGGGGCCGGAGCGGCCTCCCTGCGGACCGGCTTGAGCGGGTGGATGCCCGTCTTGGCCTGCATCGCCGCCGCATACCGCTCCAGCTCCGTCGCCGCCGTGGCCCCATCGCCAACGGCGGTAACGACCTGCCGCAGGTTTTTCACGCAGACGTCCCCCGCCGCGTAGACGCCGTCCAGACCGGTCTTCTGGTTGCGGTCGGTGACGACATAGCCCTGCGGGTCGAGCTCCACTTTGCCCTTGACCAGCTCCGTGGCCGGCACATAACCGGCGAACACGAACACGCCAAAGGTGTCGTTCCCCTCCGTCGAGAACACGGTCTCCTCTCCGGTCCGGGAGTTCCTGTAGCGGATCCTGCGAAGGGCGGTGTCGCCCGACACCTCCTCCACCTGCGTGTTCGTCAGCACCGTAATCCGGGGATGGTCCCGCGCCTCCTGTGCCGTGGCCCCCGCGCAGGAAAAGTCGTTCCCGCGGATCAGCACCGTCACATGGCTGGCGTATCGGGTCAGGAAAACGCTCTCCTCCGCCGCGGCAAAGCCGCCGCCGACGACAAAAACCTCCTTGCCCGTGAAAAACTCGCCGTCGCACGTGGCGCAATAGGCCACGCCGCGGCCGCGGAATTCCGCCTCGCCGGGGAAGCCGAGCATCCGCGGATGGGCGCCGGTCGCGATCAGCACGCCGAAACAGGAGTAGACGCCCCGATCCGTATGGACCTTTTTGACATCCCCATCCAACTCCAGGCCCACGACCTCCGCCATCAGGAACTCGGCGCCGAAGTTCTCCGCCTGAACGCGCATGGCCTCGGTCAAGCTTTTTCCATCCGCCCGCCCGACCCCGGGGTAGTTCACGACCTCGGAGGTGATCGTAATCTGACCGCCGAAGGCCTCCTTTTCAACGATCAGGACACGGTAACAGGCACGGGCGAGGTAGAGGCCTGCCGTCAAACCGGCAGGCCCCCCTCCCACTACAACGACATCATAAAAGTTCCGGTCGTCCATCAGAGCTTGCCAACCAGATCGAGGCTGGGCTTCAAGGTATCCGCACCGGGCTGCCACTTGGCCGGGCAGACCTGATCCCCATGCTGGGCCACAAACTGGCAGGCCTGCAGGCGGCGGAACAGCTCATCGACATTACGGCCCACGTTGCCGGCATTGACCTCGTACACCACGATCTTTCCATCAGGATTGACGATAAAGCTGCCGCGCTCCGCCAGGCCAACCTCCTCGATCAGCACGTTGAAGTCCCTGCTCAGCGCGTGGGTGGGGTCCGCCAGCATCGGATAGGAGATCTTGCCGATGCGCTCGGACCCGTCATGCCAGGCTTTATGGACAAAATGGGTGTCCGTGGAAACGGAGTAGACCTCGCAGCCCGCCTTCTTGAAATCGGCGTACTTGTTCTGAAGGTCCTCGAGCTCCGTGGGGCAGACGAAGGTAAAGTCCGCAGGGTAGAAGAAGAAAACGCTCCACTTACCCAGGATATCCGCCTTCGTCACGGTCTTGAACTCACCGTTGTGGTAGGCCTGAACCTTAAAATCGCTCACTTCTTTGTTGATCATGGACATCGGAAAATCCTCCTTTGGATCAGTTCGTCAGTTTACCCGACTTGCCGTTTTATTGCAGGGCGGGAGCCCTCGTGTACAGCAGGCCCGCCCGGTCAATCCCTCTCACTGCTTCCGTTCCGTGGGGCATGCCCTTCCCCGGCACTCCTTGCAGACATAGGACAGTTTCAAATCGTAAGATTCGATATCCAGGCCGGTCTCCGCCTTCAGTTGCTCCGTGAGGTCGCCCAGGAAGACGTCCTGGATCCTCCCGCAACACCGGCAAAGCAGGTGATCGTGCCGCGAATTGCGGTCGTAACGGTCCGGCTGGCCCTCGACGCTCACCCTTCGAATCAGCCCCTGTGCGGAGAGCGCGTTGAGGTTGTTGTAGATTGTGGCCATGACGATAGAGGAGTGCTGTTTTTTCATCTCGAGGAAAATCCGCTCCGCGGTCATGTGCGTACCGGCCCTGTTCACGAGCTCCAAAATACCGTTGCCGTACCTGCCCATAGCCCCCAAAATAGAATTGATTTAAATCTAATTTACCCTATAGATATCAATTCGTCAAGCACTTTTTTCTCCCCTTGGCGACGTTCAGGGACAGAAATATTTTTGTTGCGGAGACAGCACCGGACATAACTTCCCCGGGGAAAGAGAACGAAGCCTGGAGCGATGGTCAACGGGAATGAACCACGCGCGGATGCGCCCCGCCTCGATGGAGGAAAAAGCGAGAGGCACCGGGCTCTCTCGCCCGGCGCCTCCCATAAATTAAAGTACGGTTCAATCCATCGCGATCCTATCTACTTCTTGAGGGTTCTCCAGATCTTACCCGAATTTTCATAGCTGGGGTCCAGGGTCTCCCTACCGGGAGTCCAGGACGCGGGGACGACCTTGCCCGTCTTGGCGTGCTCCTGAAGCGCCTGAATGCCGCGTATGATCTCGTCGGCGTTACGCCCCAGAGGAGGGACGTTGACGGACAGCCAGTTGACGACTCCGTCGGGGTCGATGACCACGGTCGCACGGATGTCCACTCCGGCGGCCGGGACGTAGGCTCCATAAACATCGCCCAAGACCCCGCCCGGGTCCGTGAGCATGGGGAAGGGAACGCAATCCTTCATGCAGTCGATATTGCAGAGTTCGAAATCGTGCCAGTTCTTGTGAACAAACTTACTGTCCGTGCTGATCAGCAGGACCTGAACGCCCATCGCCTCGAAATCCTTTGCCCGCTCTGCCAGAGCGGTCAGCTCCGTGGGTCAAACGTAGGTGAAATCCCCCGGATAGAAAAAGAGCAAAACCCACTTCTTGGCGTAATCCGAAAGTCTGAAAGTGTCAAAAGCCTTTTTGAAATACCCCTCGGCCGTGAAGTCCGGCGCCTTCTCGCCAACCCGGACCCTGTTGCTGCAACAACCTTCCATGACAACCCCTCCTTGAAATAAACACGAAGACCAAAATTACACTAAACTACTTGGTATTCTATCGCTCCCGCAAAACACGGGGACCGTCAAAAATACCTAGTTCAAACCCACGAACGGATTACCTCAGGAAGCCTTCGACGACCTCGGACCATTGATCTAACAATATCCGTTCTGAACGTACTTCTTCCGCCCCTAGCGCTGGAGCCCCCCTCAGACCTTGACAAGGGATAAGACCCCAATTATTATTTGTTTGCTTAGAAAAACAATTTAATGGATCGACAAATCTCTGCTGCTGTTTTTCAAGCTTTGTCGCTGTATTTTTGTTTTGCCTCGATGATTTTTGTTTCTCTAGCTTACCCAACGATGGGAGGAGGGAGTTTGCATCCTAAGTCGTTAGGTGGGCGGAGCAGTTATGGAGCCGAAATCTTCGGGCTCCGACATGACGCAGCGGATGCGCGGCATCCGGAAAGGAAGGATCGGCACAATGAGCAGAAAGGGTCTATGCGTACTGGGCGTGCTGCTGGCCTTCGTGCTGGTGGCCGGAGGACAACCTCGATTCGCTTCGGCGGAAAATCTTCCGAACACGATGAAGGTGGTCCGTACCTTCGGCGGAGAGGAGGTTGAGGATGCCTACAAACTGATGGGAGGCTGCGCGAACCGCCGCATGTCCTATCGCCTGATGCAGGTGTTGGAGAGGAATCAGTACGGGGACCGCGTCTTTCGTCCCTATGATCTGAGCCTCCGGTCGGAGTGGATGTTCGGCTGCGCGCTGAACTTCTTTCAGAGGGAAAAGTACACGGGGGAAGACCAGGGGATCTGGCTGAACTGGCGTTTTGCCATGACGGCCGGCGCCCCGAAGTTTCAGTTTTCGGGGCGCTCCCGTTCCTCCGGGGAGCGTTTCCTCTGCACGCCTCCCAAAGCGGTGGCCGAGGACCTCTTTACGGTCAATGCCGAATGGAACAAGAGGCTCGGACAAAGGTGGAGCGCCCTGCGTGCGAAACTGATGAAGGAGATCCTCGAAGCGGACTTCCCGGGGAAAAAACCAAAGGATCTGACGGAGGAGGAGCAGGAGAGGCTTCTCGAGAAGCTGAACGCAAAGATGGCCGTCGAGTGGCCCAAGCAGCTCAGCCCCGAGGAAAAGAAACTGGACGACGAGAGCAATCGCCTCGGCGGCGAACTGGAGAGGGTTCTGACCACTCCCCAGGAGAAGGACTACGAGTACAGGGTACTGGAGAAGGGCGTCGGCGTTCCGGTCCTCGTTCGGGACGGCAAGCTGAAGTACGACGGCGGCACGCTCGAGCTTAGTGCACAAAACCGCGGCCTGACGGAGACGATGCTTTTCAGGATGGTTCAGATCGCCTCCGGGCTGTGGCCGGATGGTGTGTTCCGATCCGGCGGCGTGTCGATCGAGACGGGATGGAACGACTCGAAGGTCAGGGGCTTCCTGACGAACGAGCTGAAGGTCCCCGCCGGTAAGGTCCGGATGGGGGCGGCGGGGAACCTGACCGCGGGGAAGGACCTGACGCTGGCCGACGCATGGTTCCGCGTCACTGCAGCCTCGACGGGCAAGACTCTGCTGTTCCGGGCTACGGAGCGGATGCTGTCGCCCCGGTATTTCGAGCTGAAGAGGCAAGGCGCATCCACGGAGGTGGAGGAAAACCGCTTGGCTGCATTGGCGAAGGCATCCCCCTTCCTCGGCGGGTTCGAGGTCCGCGACCACACGGCCGCAGAGAACCTGAACGACGTCCTGTACGGCAACAAGCTCGTATACCTGAGGCAGGACGGCTCCAAGGCTGAGCTGGAGCTGGGCGCTCTGCTCCAGCAGATAAAGGGAACCCCCAACGTCAGCGCCGACAGTCTCTTCAACGCCGTTGCCGGTTTCCGCTCCGCTCAGCTCGTCTCCCAGGCCTGGAGCGACGGTGCCTTCAGGCCGTCGGACGTCGCCGTTGCCGTCGGCCCTGCCCTGGGCGGGACCAACCCCGGGGATTTCTGGAGCTCCCTGGGCGTCGACGATGTGACCATCGATGCGGGGGCCGGAGACGGAAGGCTGAGGGTGACGGTCCGGGTCAAGTCCACGGGCGACACCTACACGATTCGCGAGGCCGAGGACCTGGGACGCCGGGACTACGCGAACCTGAAGGGTTATGCCGACAAGATCCGGCCCACCGCCGAAAAGGAAAAAGGATCCGGGAGCGTCGGAACTCATGGGCTTGCCGCGGACAGGGCGGTATCTGCGCTCGGCACCGTTCAAGCCGCACACGCACATACGGGCTGGAGAGGCGCGCTCCACATCACCGAGGAGAGCATGGAGGCGCTGGAGGAGAACCTGACTTCGGTACCCAGCGTGGGCTACGTCCTCGTCTCGAAGGCGCAACAACCCGGAGGTTCGGAGCCGGGGACACCCGAGCCGGACGCTCCCAAACCCGACCGGCCCAAGCCCGACGTGCCCAAGCCGGACGTTCCGAAACCGGACGTGCCCAAGCCGGACGTGCCCAAGCCCGATGTCGGACAGAAAGAACGTGTTTTGGGCGATTTCCTCAAGGCGCCCAAAAACTGGAGCATCAGCGAAACCCGACAGGGCCCGGTCACCAGGGTCTCCCTCTCGATCCGCTTCGAGACCGATCTGGACCTGAAGACCGTTCGTCTGATGACGCAGGGATTCCGTCAGGACACGGTGAAGGCCGAGCTCGTCCCCGCTGTGGCCGTCAAGTCGCTCTCCGCTGCAGCAGCCGGCAAGCGCGCCTATACGCTGAAGGCGTCGGGGGAGTTCGAAACGGCGAACAGGGACAAGGCAGCGATCACGGGCATCCGCTACACCACGGCCGACGACGCCGCGGAGAGGGAGCTGCCCCTCCCCTCGTCCGGAATTCCGCTGAGCGAGATGAAGCAGGCCGCCCCGGAGGGCGAAAAGAAGAGCGGCGGCAGCGGGTGTGATGCCGGGCTCCTGTCGTTTGCAGCTCTGATCCTGGCGCCCGTCGCGGTGCGCTCCGGCAGAAGGTCCAGATAGCTTCAGCACTTCATCTTTCGTCCCAGCGACAAGCGCAAGGCCGCCCTCTTGAAAGGGGCGGCCTTGCGTCACGCTACGGACGTTTTTTCGAGAGCGGGGGGCTTTGCGTGGTCCCAAAACGCAAGGCTCCGTTTCCCGATCATGCACAAGCGACGGCCGATGCCCCTTGAATGAAGATCCGCTTCCACTCGGAGAAAGGCCGGTCCGAGCCCGACGCAGCGGACCGGAGACGATCGGCAATCACGGGATCGACCGGCGGTCTCCTGCAAAAGACGGGGCCGCGGATCCCCGCAGCCCCGTCTTAATGGTACGACGCAGGTTCGTACGCCGGCTACTTCTTGACCTTGACCTTCTTGGCCGGAGCCTTCTTGCCCGAAACTTTCTTGGCCGGAGCCTTCTTTTCGGGCGCAGGGGCCTTGCCGCGGGCGTAGGCCAGCCCCTTGCCGGGGGTGGACTTGGGGTCGACCGCCGCAAAAACCTTTTTGGTCGCCTCGGCGCTTCCGTCGAACACCGTGCCGTAGATCTCGTTGCCCAGCATGTCGAAATGCTTCAGGTACGTCACCGCAAACTGCTTGCCGTCCGGGGTGTACTCGTAGCCGTACTCGGTGAAATAAAGGCTGCCCGCAACCTCGGGAGACAGGCTGTACTTGGACATCAGCAGGTCGACCGTCTGCTGCTTGACCGAGGTGTTGGTGTAGTACTTACGGGCAACCGCGAAAAGAACGCCGTCCTTCTTGCCGTAGTCCAGGAGGTACCACTGCATCTTGACATGGTCCTGCCCCAGATTCTTCTGTTTGGCCGGGTCCCAAGCCAGTGCAGGAGAGGAGGCGAACAGGGCCGCCGCCAAAACCAACGCGCAAACGAGCACTTTCTTCATTTCCCAACACACAACCTTCCCCAAAAGGAAATTAGGATAGCGGCGTCACCGCCCTATCCATTATTTTCGCTATTTTAGCACAGAAAAACACGGCGGGGCAGCGAATTTACCTCCGCATTTTTGACGAAAAGCGCCCAGGACCGGCATATCCGGACTATTTTTTGTTCCGGGCCCCGATCCCGTTGCTGACGGGGCGTTCCCTCCCCTCCGAGGGAGCGTTGTAGAGCTTGCCGTCGATCAGGATCTCGGAGGACCCCCCTCCGTCCAGGTTCAGGGCGTAGGCGACGTCGTGCGCACTCAGAATTTCCGCGGCCTCCTCCAGGGTCGCTCCCGAAGCGTGCAGCCCGTTGCGCCCGTCGATGACCATAAAGAACCACCTTCCGTCCTCGGTCAGGCCGACGACGGAACGCGGGTGCCTGAGCGAGACCAGGGAGTTGCCGAACCCCTCGGCATCCACCCGCACCTCTCCGTCGCTGAGCAGGAAGGGCCCCGCCTGGACAATATTCTTCATCTCGCTCCAGGATTCCCCGCCGTTGCCGGTCAGTTCGCTTTGCACCCCAACCGCAGCGCCCACGGGGAAATACCCCTCCAGCAGGGCCGCATTGCTCCCATATCCGGCCAGCACCCAGGAACCGGGCTCCAAGGGGCCGCCGCCGCCGAAGCGCAGGCCGGCGCTCCGCCCGTTTCGAACCACGACCTCCGCCGCCGGAACGGACGTCACTAGCGGCGTCGAGGCCCCATAGTGCGGCGTGTAGAGCACCAGCGTGTCGCCCTTGACGAAGCGGTTCACGGCGTTCAAAGCAAGATCCCCCTGCTCGGTGCGGACGGAGCCGCTCCAGAGCACCTCGCCGAACGCCGCCTCGTTTTCGTCGTTCCATCCCAGACAGGTGCGCCCCTGGTAGGGTTTGTTCACAAGGGCCCCCCGGACCCGGAGCGTGCCGATGGGCGCACCGCGACCGCGGCCCGTCACGGAGAAGAATCCCCCATTGATGGCCGCTCGGACGCGAGCGGCGCGGGCGATCTCCGACAAAGGCGCGAGGGTGGACACCCCTTCGGGGGGAAGGATCGGCTCCAGCTTGTATCGATCGGGATCGAGCGTCAGCATCACCCAGTAGCGCGGCGCCGTCTCCAGGCTGACGTTCGAGACCGACGGGAGGACGCGCACCTTCAGCCTCCGGGACCGGATGAGGTCCGCGAGACGGCGTACCTGAGCGTAGTCCTCCAGGAGTGCGCTGCGCAGATGCCACTCGTAGTTCGGCTGGGAGGCCGTCATCTCGAACCCCTTGCCCTTCAAAAACCGCTGCATCGCCTCGACTGCCGGCTTATCGTCGAATCCGTCCGCATAAACCCTCCACTTGGGAACCGCGGTCGCCACACCGCTTCTGTGGACGTGCAGCGTCGTACCCGCCACGGGCGAAAGGGTCACCTCCAGCAACAGGTTGGCGCTGGCCTTGCGCACCGCGGACAGAAGGCTTGCCGCCTCCCGGTCCGTGAGCTTGTGGTCGCCCCTGAAGGTCTTGGCCTTCTGAATGAGGGGCGGATCCATGCGCGTCGCCACGGTCAGGCAGCCCCGTTCGTAGGCGGACAGGCCTCCCGCATCCTTGAAGGAGACCGGCATGTTGGAGAGGATTCGGGCCTCGACCTCGAGCCCCAGGGCCTGGACGACCCATCGAAGTGCCTCCCGGCGCGTCGCCGGGGCGTCCAGGCTCTTCACCCGCTCCGTCACCAAACCGCTCCTCAGAACAAAGGCCGCCCCGCTTCGCTCCTTCGCCGTATTCCAGGAAAGTCCCCGGGCCTCCAGAAGGCCCGAGAGAAAAGCCCCCCTGGAGACCGACGGCGCCGCCTCCGCGGCCAGAACAGACAGCCAGAGCAGAAGAAGGGCGGACAGCCCCCGAAGCGCAGCGCGCTCCGCACGATTCCTCAAAAAACGCAATCGCATCGACCCCTTTAAGCAGGCAACCGCCCCCTCGATACCGTCAGGGCCCGAGGGGCGTGTTGTTCGCCTCGACACCGCAGGAATTGCCGCGGCTCGAAGCAGACAAACGCCTCCTCGAGACCGTCAGGACCCGAGGAGGCGTGTTGTTCGCATGATCCGAGGGCGAAACCCATAAACGAAGGACCGGCAAACGCAGTGCACCGAACCAGTCGCTCATAAGTGACGCCGCAAACCTTCGAGTTGCGCGTTGCTGGCTTGGGAGCTCTATCGGGAACGTCATGCAGCGGCTCCGCCTTCGACGCCGCAGGAATTGCCGCAGCACGAGTCAGGCTACGCACTCCCCCAGTTTCCACACGGACCTTATCGGCCGCGCTCCGGAGGCGTAGGCAAAGACCGCCGGCGTCTCGCCGTCCAGCACCAGGAAGTCGGCCATCTTGCCCGGCTCGATGCTGCCCGCCTCGCGAGACATCCCGATCGCCCAGGCGGCGTTCAGGGTCGAAGCCGTCAGGGCCTCCTCCGGGGTCAGTTCCATCCCCATGACGGCGAGGCTGAAGACGAAGGGCATGGACTCGCAGAAGCACGACCCCGGGTTCAGATCCGTCGCCAGCGCAACGGGGACCCCCTTCTCGATCATCGTCCGGGCGCGGGCGAACGGCTTGCGCAGGCTGTACGCCGTCGCCGGCAACAGCACGGCCACAACGCCCTCCTTCGCCATGGCCGCTATCCCCGCATCGGAGGCGGCCAACAGATGCTCGGCGGAGACGGCGCGCATCTCGCCCGCCATCGCGGCTCCGCCCAAGTCGTGCACCTCGTCGGCATGGACCTTGAGACGGAACCCCCACTCGCGGGCGCGCTGCAGAACCCGGCGGCTTTGTTCGACGGAGAAAACCCCCTCCTCGCAGAAGATGTCGCAGAACCGGGCGATCCCCTGTTCCGCAATCGCCGGAAGCATGTCCTCCCTCAAAAGGCTCACGTATCCCTCCGGGTTGTCCTTGAACTCCTCCGGAACCGCGTGGGCCCCCATGAAGGTCGGGACGACGGTCTGCGGCGTCTCCCGGCCCAAGCGGTCGATCACGCGCAGCATCCGGAGCTCCGTCTCCGTGTCCAGACCGTAACCGCTCTTGATCTCGATCGTCGTGGTCCCGTAGAAGAGCGTCGAGGCCAACAGGGCGCGGGAAAAGTCGAACAGCTCCTGGTCCGAGGCCGACCGGACCGACCGGACCGAGGAGAGGATTCCGCCTCCCGCCTTGAGGATCTCCAGGTACGACTTGCCCTCGAGGCGCATGGAGAACTCCGTCTCGCGTCGGGCGGCGAAGCAGGCGTGCGTGTGCGGATCGACGAACCCCGGGATCACCGCAGCCCCTTCCAAATCGAACTCCTGGTCCGGGCAACGGTCCTCCAGGCACTTTTCCACATCCGCCATCGCCCCCACAGCGGCAAACTGCCCGTTATCGACCAGAAAACAGCCGTCCTCGTAAAAGGCCAGCTTACCCTGTTCTCCCCCCGCAGCCGGATCCCTGCCGGTGAGGGGCGTATAGATGCGTCCGTGCTTGAAAAGCTTCAAGGTCATAGCCGCGACTCCCTCCTCGAACACAAAAATTTAAAGACAAAATGCGACGGCATACGGATGCCGCCGCACTTGCAAGCGTTCTCTCATCACGGGGAATCCGTAGGGTTCCCCACCATTATAATATACTCTCGGCGCGTCAGGGCTCCTAGGCCAGAGATCCGACGGCCCCCTCCGCCGCCTCCAGGACCGCGCCGCTCATGGTCAATTCAAGGACGCGCTCGATGAGCGGGTGGAGGTATTCGTCCTTCTTCAGGAAGGGAACCACGGAACGGATCCGGGCGTGCGCCGCCGCCGTCCCCTTCCCCGGCTTCAGGTCCCCGAGGCTGAAATCCAGGGCCTGGGCCCCCATCAGCAGCTCCACCGCGACGATCTTGCGGACGTTTTCCAGAATCGTCACGGCCTTTCGGGCGGAGTAGCCCCCCATGGAGACGTGGTCCTCCTGATTCGCAGACGTCGGGATGGAGTCCACGCACGACGGGTGGGCCAGCACCTTGTTCTCGGAGACCAGCGAGGCGGAGACGTACTGCGGGATCATGAACCCGCTGTTCAGTCCGCTGCTCTCGATCAGGAAGGGGGGCAGGCCGGAGAGCGAGGCATCGACCATCCGAGCCTGACGCCGCTCGGAGATGCTGCCGAACTCGGCCAGCGCGATCCCGAAAAAGTCCATGGCCAGGGCCAGCGGCTCGCCGTGAAAGTTGCCGCCGCTCAGCGCCTCCTCGTCGTCCGGGAAGATCAGCGGATTGTCCGTTACGGAGTTGATCTCCGTCTCCAGGACGCCGCGGACGTAAGCCAAAGCGTCTCTGCCGGCTCCATGCACCTGCGGCACGCAGCGCAGGGAGTAGGCGTCCTGCACGCGATCGCCCTTGTACTTCTCGACAATCCCGCTGCCCTCAATCAGGCGGCGCAGGTTCGAGGCGACATCGTTCTGTCCTCTGAAGGGCCTGAGCGCATGGGTGCGGGCATCGTAGGCATAGGGGACGCCGTGCAGGGCCTCCATGGACATCGCCGCCGCAACGTCGGCGGTTCGGACCAGCCTTTCGGCGTCCAGCAAGGCCAGTGCGCCCACCGCGTTCATGACGGTGGTCCCGTTGTTGAGGGCCAGCCCCTCCTTGGCCCCAAGCGAGATCGGAGCGAGCCCCGCATCCGTCAGCGCCTCGGCGGTGGGAACGACCCTGCCCCGATACTCCGCCATCCCCTCCCCCATGAGGGCCACGGCCAGATGCGAGAGGGGACAGAGGTCCCCGGAGGCCCCGACCGATCCCTGGCAAGGAATCAAAGGATGAATGCCCGCATTCAGCAGGTCGGCGAGGGCGGACAGGGTCTCGAGGCTGATGCCCGAATTTCCCCGGCTGAGCGTGTTGATCCGCAGCAGCATGATGGCCCGCGTCACGTCCACGGGGTAGGGGTCCCCGACGCCGCAGGCGTGGCTGCGCAGCAGGTTCTCCTGAAGCCTGCTGCGATCCTCGCGCGAGATGCGGACCGAGGCCAGATCGCCGAACCCCGTGGTGATGCCGTAGACCGCCCGATCCGAGGCCGCCCAGCGCTCCACGAGGGCAGCCGCCCTCTTCACGGCCCGGACCGCCCCCTCTCCGAGGCATACCTTGTCTCCGTGTCGCGCAACGCGCTCAATGTCGTCAAATTTCAAAGAAAGTCCATCCAGGGCGATCGTGCGTCCGCTCAATTCGTGACACCTCCTGCAAGGAAAGGGCAAGGCAAGGCCTCGCAACGATGAAAACGGTAACGTCCCGTCCGCGGTACAGTGCAATTCCATTCACTACCCCCAAAAACCTGAACCCGATTCTAATCAATTTTTCGAAAATCAGCAATAGCAACGATTTACAACAAAAACGCATCCCACAGACAGTCCATCGCATCGATGCTGCGACAGTTCGATGCATCGATATGCAGCAGGGACAGGGGCAAGGTCGTCCGCACCGGTTGGGCATATCCCCGCAGGTCTGATATAATAGGGCAAAGACGGATAAACCCTGCGGTGCTCGTGATCGCGATAATGTCTTGAGCCAACGCTCGATTTCCATGAGGATCCATGGTCCTTGTCGGGGATGACGACGGAACGTTGACTGAACTGAGGCGAGGCAGTCCTCACTTTAATGGGAACGGGTCAAGACTTTCAAGACACGGCTCTCGCGGGGACAGATTCGAAAGAGGACCGGGGCGGCCGAGAAAGCCGCCCCGGTCCTCTTTCCCCGCCCCAAGGCTTCGACGGGGACCGCAGAATGGAATGGACGGACAACGAACGAAAGGAGAGGGACGCAGCCCCCTCGACAGGGAGCGCGGTCCCGAAGCGTCGCATGCAATCATTCGTCAGAGTCGCCGCCACCCGCTGGACGGACGACGGGCGATCGACGGTCATCGAGGAGTCGGTGCTGGTGGAAAGGGAGTTCCTCCTGCTCGTCAACGGCCGTCCGTTCAACCGTCAGGCCTGCACCCCGGGCAATGCGCGCGAGCTGGCCGTGGGGTTCCTGTGTTCCGAGGGCTACATCTCCAACGCGGAGGAGATTCTGGAGCTGGAATCCGACGAGGCGGCGGTCAGGGCGAGCGTCCGGCTCGCCGAGCCCTTGAGGCGCCGCGGGCCGATGCGCCTGCCGCCGCTGCATTGGGACCCGCGGACCGTCATGAACCTCTCCCGCGCCTTCCTGGAGCGGTCCGCACTCTTCAGGGAGACGGGCAGCGTCCACTCCGCCCTGATCGCGAGGGACACGGAGCCGCTCTGCTTCGCCGAGGACCTGGGACGGTTCAACGCCCTGGACAAATGCCTGGGCAAGGCGCTTTTGGCGGGAGCGGACCTGGCACGCTGCGCCCTCTTCACCAGCGGCCGCCTGCCCCTGGGCATCGCGCTCAAGACGATACGCGCGGGCATTCCGCTGGTCGTGTCCCGCTCCGCGCCGACCGACGCGGCGCTCGAACTCGCCTCACGCTGCCGCCTGCAGATCGCCGGCTTCGCCCGGGGCGACCGCATGACCGTGTACTCATAGCCCCTTTCCCGACAAAGAGCTCCCCGGCCGTCCGGGGAGCTCTTTCAGCACTCTCTCGAAAAAACTATTTTTCGGGCTTCGCGTCCGCCTCGTTCAACTTGTCGAGCAGCTTCTGGAGCCCCAGCACCTTGGCCCAGGACGCCTTCTGGAACTTGCCCCCCAGCTTGCGGTAGGGGGCGTCCGGCTCGGGCACGTTCAGGAGCTCGGTCGTCAGCCGTCCCTTCAGACAGAGGGGACGTCCGGGGCCCGGAGGCAATGCCCTGACCGCCACCGCCTTCCCGTTCTTCTTGAGCACCTCGAACGAGCAGCCGTAGTCGCAGACCCGGCAGTGCTTGACTTCCTTCGCGAGGTCCCACGTCCTGCCCTTGCGCGCCGCGCGCCGGTCCGTCAGGGCCCCGACGGGGCAGACGGAGACGCAGCGGTTGCAGGATACGCACTTCGAGGCCTCGAGCGTCAGATCGTCGTCCGCGACGATCCGCGTGCCGTACCCGCGCCCGGCGAAGGCCAGGACCTGACGCTCCTCCTCCACCTGATAACAGACCCTGACGCACTTGCCGCAGAGGATGCACTTGCTGTCGTCCTTGACGATGTAGGGGCTGGAGAGGTCGACGTGCTCCGGCCTGCGGACGCCGTCGTGCTCCCGAAAGGCCACCCCGTATTGCCAGGCGTACTTCTGGAGGAGACACTCCCCGGCCTTGTCGCAGGTCAGGCAGTCGTTGGGATGGCTGTCCAGAAGGAACTGCAGGATGGACCGGCGGTAGCGGACGATCCGGTCCGTCCCGGTCCTGATGTCCATGCCGTCCCGGGCCAGCAGGGAACAGGAGGTCTGGAGCTTGGAGCTCCCCCCCACCTCGACGATGCACAGCCGGCAGGCGGAGGCCACGGGCAGGCTTTTGTCGTGACAGAGCGCCGGGATCTCGATCCCGAGCTCCCGGGCCGCGTCCATGACGGTCGTCCCGGACGGGACGGAGACCGCCCGGCCGTCGATGCGCAGAGCGACGTTTGCCATGACGGGCCTCCCCTCAGCGCTTCTCGATGGCGCCCACCGGACAGGCGGCCGCGCAGGCACCGCACTTGACGCACTGGGCGGGGTCGATGACGTGGCGCTCCCTGGGCTTTCCGGAGATGCAGGAGGCGGGACAGCCCCTCGTGCATTTCGTGCAGCCGATGCACTTCTCCGTGATGAAGAAGGAGAGCAGCGCCTTGCAGGAGTGTGCGGGACACGTCCGTTCCCTCACGTGCGCCTCGTACTCGCCGCGGAAATAGTGGAGCGTGCTGAGCACCGGGGTCGCCGCGGTCTGCCCCAGCCCGCAGAGCGAGGTGGCGGTGATCACGTCCCCCAGATCCGCCAGCACCTCGAGGTCCTCCGCCTCTCCCCGGCCGCCGGTGATCTTCTCCAGGGTCTCGAGCATCCGTTTGGTCCCCTCCCGGCAGGGCACGCACTTGCCGCAGGACTCCTCCACGGTGAACTCCAGGAAGAAGCGCGCGATGTCCACCATGCAGTCGGTGTCGTCCATCACCACCATGCCGCCCGACCCCATGATGGAGCCGATCCGGGCCAGGGACCCGAAGTCCACGGCGGTGTCGAAGAGCTCCCGGGGGATGCAGCCGCCGGAGGGCCCGCCGGTCTGGACGGCCTTCACCTCGCGCCCCTCCGCGGCCCCGTCGCCGATCCCGTAGACGATCTCCTCGATGGTGGTCCCCATGGGCACCTCGACGAGCCCCGCATTGCGCACCTTGCCCACGAGCGAAAAGACCTTGGTCCCGGGCGAGTCCTCGGTCCCGATCCCCAGGAACCAGTCGGCCCCCCGGTCCAGGATCAGCGGGACGTTCGCGAACGTCTCCACGTTGTTGATGATCGTGGGACAATCCCAGAGGCCCCTGTGG
Source organism: Fretibacterium sp. OH1220_COT-178 (assembly GCF_003860125.1). Classification (NCBI taxonomy): domain Bacteria; kingdom Thermotogati; phylum Synergistota; class Synergistia; order Synergistales; family Aminobacteriaceae; genus Fretibacterium; species Fretibacterium sp. OH1220_COT-178. The sequence continues at coordinate 27,900 of NZ_RQYL01000013.1, forward strand.
GACGTACGGTAGACCTTGGTGCGCGGCATTCCCCGTTTGCCCTCGATGGACTCGATCAGCGCCGTGCCCTCGCCGCAGACGAAGGCGCCCGATCCGAGCCGGAGCTCGATGTCGAAGGCGAAGTCCGTCCCCAGGATTCCGCGCCCCAGCAGGCCCCGTTCCCGGGCCTGAGCGATGGCGTGCCGGAGGTGCTCCACCGCCAGCGGGTACTCGGCGCGAACATAGATGAAGCCGGTATCGGCCCCGGTGGCGTAGCCGGCGATGGCCATGCCCTCCAAAACGGCGTGGGGATCGTTCTCCAGGATGGAGCGGTCCATGAAGGCCCCCGGATCGCCCTCGTCGGCGTTGCAGACGATGTACTTCTGGGGCACATCGTGGCGGAAGGCCTCCGCCCACTTCTTTCCGGTGGGGAACCCCGCTCCGCCCCGGCCCCTGAGGTTCGAACGCGTCATCTCCTCGATGACCTCACCCGGCTTCATCGCCGTCAGCGCCTTGGACAGGGCGGCGTAGCCGCCGATCGCCACGTAGTCCTCCACGTTCTTGGGATCGATGATGAAGCAGTTCCGCAGCACGAGCCGCAGCTGTTTTTCGTAAAAGCTCCCCGCCAGACGGTACTCTCCGTCGACAAACACGACATCCGACCTCTCCCGCAGCCGTTCGTCCAGGCGTTGCCGGGCCCGGGCCCTCAGATCCCCGAGCGTGCCGGTCGTGATCTCCCTCACCTCCGCAGTCGTCGCCGCCATCTTTCTCCCCCTCTCGCAGCGTCCAGGATGACCCACGAAATCTATCGGTACTTGTCCAGCGTCGCCTTCACCGTCGCCGGGGTCAGGTTTCCGTGCTGCTCCCCGTCGATGGCGATGACCGGAGCGATGCCGCAGGCACCGAGACACCGTGTCGGGGTGATGGAAAACTGGAGGTCCGGAGTGGTCTCCCCCGCCTTGATGCCCAGCTCCTGCTCGAGGGCATGCATGACGCCCTCGACGCCCTTGACGTAGCAGGCCGTGCCCAGGCAGACGCTGATGTCGTGCTTTCCCTTGGGGATGAAGGTGAACTGAGAGTAGAAGGTCGCCACGCCGTAGACCTCCGACATCGGGACCTTGAGCCCCTTCGACACGATCTCCAGCACCTCCTTCGGGAGGTACCCGAAACGCGTCTGGGCATCCTGCAGCACGGGCATCAGCGCCCCCCTGCGCCCCTTGTTGTCCTCGATAAACGCCTCAAACGCCCTGAGCTTCTCGCGGTTCTCCTCCATATCGAACTTGAACTCAGCCATTCCGGGCCCCCTTTCGAAAACGGCTCAACCGACGACACGCCCCTCTCCGCGGGGAAAGAGCGCCCCTCTCCCCCATTCCATGATACAATAATCCAGCAGAAATTGGATATTTCAAGCAATTTATCGCCCCGTCTATTGTAGCGTTAAAGTATCAAATTGACCATTACGGATGTGCCGGGTCAACTCCAGAGTCGATTTTTCAGGGACATTTGCAGTGTTCCGCCGAAAGGGGAATTCGAAAGGAGGCTTCGGAACTTGATCAAGCTGAACATCGACGGCCGCGACGTCGAGGTGAGTCCGGGGACGACGATCATCGAAGCGGCCCGCAAGCTGGGCGTGGAGATCCCCAATCTTTGCTACGACAAACACCTGACCGCCTTCTCGGGGTGTCGGATGTGCGTCGTCGAGCTCGAGGGATCGAGCAAGCTGGTAACCGCCTGTTCCACTTTGGTCAGGGACGGCATGGTCGTGCGAACGAAGACGGACCGGATCGTCCGCTACCGCCGCAGCCTCCTGGACCTCATCATGGGCAACCATCCCCAGGACTGCCTGACCTGCGAGAAGGTCGGGAGCTGCCAGCTCCAGAACCTGTGCTACGAGTACGGGGTCAAGAAGAGCCGCTGGACGAGGACCAACACCGACCTTCCGCTGGACGAGGCGAACCCCGTCATGATCCGCGACCAGAACAAGTGCATCAAGTGCGGCAAGTGCGTCCGGGTCTGCCGCGAGGTCCAGGTGACGGGCACCATCGACTTCGTGGGGCGCGGCGTCGACTCGACGGTGACGACGGCCTTCGACCGGCCCATCGACCGCGAGATCTGCCGGATGTGCGGACAGTGCGTCGCCGCCTGTCCCACGGGCGCCCTGATCAACAAGCATTTCGTCGGAACGCGCCCGTGGGAGGTCAAGAAGGTCCGGACCACCTGCCCCTTCTGCGGCACGGGCTGCAACTTCGACCTGAACGTCAAGGACGGGCGGGTCGTGGGGGTGACCCCGGCGGAGGACGCCGTCATCAACGGCACGCAGCTCTGCGTCAAGGGGCGCTTCCACACCGACCTGATCCACAGCCCGGAGCGGCTGACGCACCCCCTGATCAAGGTGGACGGAAAGTTCCAGGAGACGACCTGGGACAAGGCCATCCGGTTCGCCGCCGACCGCTTCACCGAGATCGTGGAGCGACACGGGCCGGACGCGGTCGCCGGCCTCTCCTCGGCGCGCTGCACCAACGAGGACAACTTCGCGTTCCAGAAGTTCATGCGCGTGGCGATCGGCACCAACAACGTCGACCACTGCGCCCGGACCTGACACGCCCCCACGGTCGCAGGTCTTGCGACCTCACTGGGAAGCGGCGCCATGACGAACTCGGTGAACGAGATCCTGGACGAGGACCTGCTCTTCGTCATCGGCTCCAACACCACCGAGGCCCATCCCGTCATCGGCATCAAGATGAAGCAGGCGGTCCGGCGGGGCACGAAGCTCATCGTCGTGGATCCGCGCCGCACCGAGCTCGCCGGGATGGCCGACCTCTGGCTGCCCCTGCGCTCGGGGACGGACATCGCCCTCATCAACGGGCTCATGCACATCATCGTCAAGGAGGGCTGGCAGGACGAGGCGTACATCCGGGAGCGCTGCGAGGGCTACGAGGAGCTCCTGAAGACCGTCGAGAGCTACACGCCCGAGCGGGTGGAGTCCCTGACGGGGATCCCGCGCGAGCAGCTCCACGAGGCCGCGCGCCTCTACGCCACGACCCGGAAGGCCGGCATCTTCTACACGCTCGGGATCACGGAGCACATCTGCGGGACGAACAACGTCAAGAGCCTGGCCAACCTGGGGCTCCTGACCGGACACATCGGCTTCCCGAACGCGGGCATCAACCCGCTGCGCGGACAGAACAACGTGCAGGGCGCCTGCGACATGGCCGCACTGCCCTCGGACTTCCCCGGCTACCAGAAGGTGACGGACCCGGAGAAGCTGGCCTTCTTCGAGCGGCTCTGGGGACGGAAGCTCTCCGGAAAGCCGGGCCTGAAGATCCCCGAGATGTTCGACGCCGCGCACGAGGGGACCCTGAAGGCCATGTTCGTCATGGGCGAGGACCCCGTGATGAGCGACGCCGACGCCAACCACATCAAAAAGGGCTTCGAGGCCATGGAGTTCGTCGCGGTGCAGGAGATCTTCATGTCCGAGACCGCGAAGTTCGCCGACGTGATCTTCCCCGCGGCCTGCTACGCCGAGAAGGACGGGACCTTCACCGCCTCCGAACGCCGGGTTCAGCGCGTCCGCAAGGCCGTGGAGCCGCCGGGGGAGGCCCGCGTCGACTGGCAGATCGTCGCGTCCGTCGCCCGGGCCATGGGCGCCAAGGGGTTCGACTGGCGCACCTCCGAGGACGTGTTCGACGAGATCCGGGCCGCCATGCCCACCTACAGGGGCATGACCTACAAGCGCATCGACAAGGAGGGGCTCCAGTGGCCCTGTCCGACGGAGGACCACCCGGGCACCCCCTACCTCCACAAGGACGTCTTCTCCATCGGCAAGGCCAAGATGACCGCGATCGAGCACGTGGAGCCCGCCGAGCCGGTCTGCGGGGAGTATCCCTTCCTGCTCATCACCGGGCGGAGGCTCGAGCACTACAACGTCACGACGCGCTTCTCCCGGACGCTCGACGCCATCGTGCCCTGCGAGATGGCGGAGCTCCACCCCGACGACGCCCAAAGGCTCGGGCTCGCCGAGGGGGAGCTGGCCCACGTGACCTCGCGGCGCGGGCAGGTCATCACCCGCGTGACGCTGACCGACCGCGTCAAGCCCGGCTCCATCTTCATGACGCTGCACTTCAAGGAGTCGCCCGTGAACGAGCTGACCATCGGGGCCTTCGACCCCATCACGCTCACCGCGGAGTACAAGGTCGCCGCCGTCCGGGTCGAGAAGGTCGAGAGCGACTACGACCCCGCGACCGTCGAGCGGTTCGTGAACCTGCGCCACGCCGCCGGCTTTGACAAGGGCTAAAGGACCGGAGAACGTCCCGGGACTCCGTCCCGGACTCTGCCAAGGGAGCAAGCTCCCTTGGATCCCTTTCTACCGTTCCGGGAGGGGGGGCGTTGCCCCCCCTCCCGGAACGGTCAATGGGGGTGCAGGGGGACACGTTCCCCTGCTGGGGGTCTGGGGGCGAAGCCCCCGGGTCCTCTTCGGTCTTTGAGCTTTTGACCATGCTCACGGCGGCGGTACTGGCGGGAGGCGCGAGCTCGCGGATGGGTCGGGACAAGGCGGCGCTCCTGCTGGGGGGCGTCCCGCTGCTGAGACGGGCGGCAGACCGGGCCGCGGCCTGCGCGGACGAGGTGCTGGTGGTGGGCCGGGAGGGCTTTCCCGGCCTGTCCGGCGTCCGGCTCGTCCCGGATCTCGGCGGGCCTCCCAGCTCGATGCGGGGGCTGCATGCGGCCCTGACCCATGCGGCGGAGGATCGTGTCCTGCTCCTGGCCTGCGACATGCCCTTTTGGGACCCGGGACTGGTGGATTATATGAAGGGGCTCTGTCGTGACGCGGACGTGGTGGTGCCGCGCCCCGGCGGGCGGTACGAGCCCCTCTGCGCGATCTACCGCACCGCGCTCGCGGCGCGGGCGGAGGCGTTGCTGGCGGAGGGGAGACTGAAGCTCCGGTTCCTGCTGGAGGAGCGAGGGGTTCGGGTGCGCACCGTCGAGGACGGAGACTATCCCTTCGGAGAAAATGCCTTTTTCAACATCAACGCGCCGGAGGACTACCGCCGGGCCCTTGAAATTTTTGCGGCAGAGCACTCGAGGCGGAGAGACGGAGGGGAACATGAGGAATTTTGCCAAGGAGAGGAAGGATGACCGCACGGGGGTCGACCTGGAGACCGCGCTGGCGCTCATCGCACACGACGTCGCTCCCATAGCCGAAACGGAGAGCATCCCGCTGGCCGAGAGCCTGGGACGGATCCTCTGCGAGGACGTGCACGCACAAGGGGATCTCCCGCCGTTCGACCGCTCGCCGCTGGACGGCTACGCCCTGAGAAGCGAGGACACGGTATCGGCCGGTGAGGTCTCCGTCGTTCTGTCCGTGGTGGATACGGTCCATGCGGGCCGCATGGGGGACGTCCCGGTGACCCGGGGAACGGCGGTCCGCCTGATGACCGGCGCCCCCATCCCCAGCGGGGCCGACTGCGTCGTGCCCTTCGAGAGGGTCGAGGAGGACGGGGAGACCATCCGGCTCTCGCGTCCGCTCGCACGCCACCAGAACTACTGCTTCCGCGGCGAGGACGTGCGGAGGGGTGCGGTGGTCGTGCGGTCCGGGGCCAGGGCGGACGCCCGGTCCATCGGCGTCCTGGCCTCGTCGGGACGGGGGACGCTTCGGGTCTTCCGGCGTCCCCGGATCGCGGTGTTCTCGACCGGCGACGAGCTCGTACCGGCGGGGACGCCCCTCGGTCCGGGTTCCATTCACGACTCCAACTCCCTGATCATGGAGTTTGCGCTTCGGGCGCTGGGCATGGCCCCGACCAACCTCGGCTGCCTGCCCGACGACGAGGGACGGGTCGCCGAACTCATCCGGAGCCTGTCGGACCACGACCTGATCGTGACCTCGGGCGGCGTGTCCGCCGGAGACAAGGACATCTTTCACGACGTCCTCGACCGGCTCGGAGCGGAGACGATCTTCCGGCGGGTGAGGGTCAAGCCGGGGACCCCCGTGATGGTCAACCGGGTGGGGCGATCCGTCCTGGCGACCCTGTCGGGGAATCCGTTCGCGATGTTCGTCAACCTCCAGCTCTTCGTCCGTCCGATCCTCGCGGCCCTTACGGGGGACTCCGGCCTGCTTCTGCAGGCGGGAAGCGCGGAGATGGAGAACGATTACCCCAAGGCGAGCCCCATGCGCAGGTTCCTCCGGGCGACGCTTCGCGGCCCGCGCGTCCGCGCGCCCGAGGGGGACTCCCCGGGGATGATCGGCAACATGGCGGACAGCGACGTGCTGATCGACATCCCAGCCGGGAACAAGGGCCTGCGTGCGGGCGAGACCGTAAGGCTCTGGCACATCCGCCCCCGATGAGGCCGGCCATCCCCGGGCCCCCCACCGTATGCATCTGCGGCCACAAGAAGTCGGGAAAGACCCTGCTCGTGACGCGGCTGGTGCGCCATCTCTCGGACCTGGGACTGGCCGTCGGGACGATCAAGCACGACGGGCACGATTTCGACCTCGACCGTGAGGGCACGGACAGCTGGCGGCACCGCGCGGCGGGAGCGAGGGCTTCGGCCGTCTTTTCCTCGAAGCGCTGGGCGCTGTTCCGCGACGGAGAGCCCGCGCTGGGGACGATCCTCGCGTCGATGGCCGACATGGATCTGATCCTCGTCGAGGGACTCAAGGGATCCGCATGGCCGAAGATCGTGGTTTATGGGGAGGGGGAACGTCCGGAGGCCGCAGAACCGATCCTGGCGGTCGTGTCGCGGGAGCCCGTGGAGCTGCCGTACCCCCGATTTCGCCCGGACGAGGTCGAGGCCATCGCCGCACGGATCCGGTCCGGGATTCGGGATTGCCCATAAGCGGCCACGGGGCGGCCTTTGCGGCCGCCCCGTGTGACAGTGCGTAAAAGGAAGAGATCGCGAGTCGGACTCAGTGCGTCTGCAGCCGGGCCGCCTTGAGGACGTTCTTGGCCAGCACCGAGGTCGTCACCGCACCGACGCCGCCCGGGACGGGGCTGATCATGGAGACGATCGGCTCCACGGCGGCGAAGTCGACGTCGCCGCAGAGCTTGCCCTCCGCGTCGACGTTGATCCCCACGTCCACGACGATGCTCCTGTCCGTAACGCAGTCCGCACCGATCATCCCCGCCTTGCCCGCCGCAGCCACGAGGATGTCCGCCCTGCGGCAGACCGAGGGCATGTCGACGGTCCGGGTATGGCAGATCGTCACGGTGGCGTGCTTCGCCAGCATCAGCATCGCCAGGGGGCGCCCCACTACCATGCTGCGCCCGACGATCGTCACGTTTTTCCCCTTGGGGTCGATCTTGAAGTGCTCCAGCATCTCCATCACCGCACCGGGCGTGCAGGGCGCAAACCCGTCGTCCTCGCCCGCAAAGACCTTGGCGGCGCTGAGGGGGCTCATGCCGTCCACGTCCTTGCGCGGGTCGATGGCGCGACGCGGGGCGTCGCCGTCCAGGTGCTTGGGCAGGGGCCGGAACAGCAGGATGCCGTGAACCGCAGGGTCCGCATTGATCTTGCCGAACTCGGAGTCGAAAGCACGCTGATCGATATCCTCCGGAAGTTCGTACACCTGCGCGGCGATGCCCAGCCCCTCGAAGCGCTTCAGCGCACCGCGTTCATACGCCAGGTCGTCGCCCCGGGCACCGACCCGAACGATGGCCAGCTTGGGCTCGATCCCCTTGGCCCGCAACGCGGCGTGCTCCGCCTGCAGGGCCTCCTTCATGCTCGCGGAAACTTCCGATCCCTTCATGAGAACAGCCATGTCCTTCGTCTCCCTTCTCGGATCTCAACGATCGGGCGCGGTGCTCCGGCGCACCGCTTTCCTTATCCTACCTTAAAGTACGATAACACAAAATCCTGAAAAAGGGGCGCCGGATGCAGCGGTTCGCGGACAAAAAAAGGCCCCGGCCAGAACTTTTCCAGGACCCTTCAAGGACAAGGAGAGGCGTCGCCGACCTCTCGTCGGGCTCCGCCGGGCCCTCCGGTCTCGACCGGGTATCCGGAATTGCTCCAGCGAATCCAGCCGTCGCTGTACTTCGAGACGTTGTTCAGCCCCATGGCACGGGCATAGAACCAGACCTCGGCGGCCCTCCAGCCCATGCCGCAGGAGAAGATCAGGTGGCGGCTCCAATCGATGCCGCAGCGCCGCCAGAGGCTCAGGATCTCCGAGTCCTGCCGCATCGTGTCGTCCACGTTGCGGTAATAGTCCAGGGAGTGGGGATCGCCCAGGCCCGCATACCCCAAAACGGCCCCGGGAATGTGTCCCACGATCTCCTGATGGTCGTAGCCCGAGACGTCCCCGCGGTACTCCTCCAGGGAGCGGATGTCCACGAGCTGCGACGTCCCCCAATCCGAGCGGAGCGCCTCGATCTCGTCGATCGTCCTCAAAACCTCCCCACGGCCGGGGACGGCGATGCCGAAGGACGATGCCGGCACGGGCCGGACCGCCTCGGTCGACAGGGCGTATCCCCGTCGTTTCCAGGCCCCCAGTCCGCCGTTGAGGACCCGAACGTCCCGGACTCCCAGATAGTGCAGGGCCCACGCCGCACGGCACATGGCCATGGGCGAGGCGCCGGTCACCACCACGCAGTCCTCCGAGGTGATGCCCAAAGCCAAAGCCGCTTCCTCCAGGGCTTTGGGATCGGCCAAGCGATACCGCGTCTCGGGCACGAGGTTTTTGTCGCTGTACAGATGGTCCACATCCAGATGGACCGCTCCGGGCACGTGTCCGAGTGCATGGGAGACCTCGGCGCCGCCCTTGCTGGCCTCGACGACCTTGACGCCCCGGCCGGAGTCGAAGGTCTCGGCCGGGCGTCCCTCGAGCCGCTCCCTGAGCGCGAAGGCGGACACCAGGAGTCCGTAGCCGGGATAGCGCTCCAGAGGACGGCCGTCGGCCCGAGCCCAGATTCCGAGGTCGAAGGAGGAGATCCTCTTGAAGCCTCGTCTCCGGAGCCAATCGCCCAGCCGGGCCGTCTCCTTCCCTCCGACGTCGTAGAGGAGCAGCTCCCGATCGGGAGTCATCCCCTTCTCGGTCAACGCCTCGGAGAGGCGCTCCTCCAGATCGTCCCGGCAAACGTCCAGCCATCCCGCATCGAAGCTCACCGCCCCGGGCGCGTGCCCGCCCCATGAGGGGCACCCATCGCTCCAGCCGTTGTACAGATCGCTTCGGCGGGCATCCACGAGCAAGGCGCCGTCACGACGCAGGGCGTTCCTCAGCTCCTCGGCGTTCAGCATCGTCAAGCCTCCTTTTTTTCCCAGACCCTTCACGACGGCCGGGCCCCCGAGCCGAACCCGGGGACCCGCCGATACGCGTTCCGTGCCGTTGTTTTCCCTGCGCTCCTCCGGGCTACTCCACCACGTCGTCCACCAGGAAGAGCTTGACCGCGGAGCACACCTGGAGGATGAAGATGAAGAGGACCACGAAGCCTCCGGCCGCCCCGAGGGATTTGACCCCCTCGACGCCCTGTTCGGTGCCTCCGAACGCCGCCATGATGATGGCGATGGCGCCGATGATCACGCCCCAGAGCACCTTGAGGTAGCCCGGCGCCTCGGTTCCGATGGGGACGTCCTTGATGCACATGGAGGAGATGCTGTTGGTCGTGGCGTTCGCCGCCGTGACGTAGGAGATGTAGATCACGAAGAGGTTGATCGGGACCACGATGTAGCCCAGGTTGAAGGGCAGCACCCTCAGGAACTCCCAGAGCGCCGTCACGGCGTTGGAGTTCTTGATGGTCCCGACCAGGTCGACGCCTCCGGCCATCTGTATGGACAGCGCCGAGTTGCCCCAGATGGAGAACCAGACGAGCCCGAAGACGGCGGGCAGCACGAGGTTCACGATCAGGAACTCGCGGATCGTCCGCCCTCGGGCGATCATGGCCAGGAAGATGCCCGTCACGGGGGCGTAGGCCACCCACAGCGCCCAGTCGTAGAGGGTCCAGAACTGGTTCAGAGGCACGCCGGCGATGTCCACGGGGTCCAGGGACCAGAGCCAGAAATTGTTCAGCCACGTGGCCAGCCCGGCGGTGGCGTTACGCACGATGAAGAGCGACGGGCCGGTGATCACCAGAAGGATCATGAGGCCGTAATAGAAATAGGCATTGAGACCCGCGATCTTCTTCATGCCCTTGTCGAGCCCCACGTAGGTCGACGTGGTGAAGCTCAGCACGATGAAGATTCCCGTGACGACGAAGAGGGACAGCGTTTTCTGCAGGCCGTAGATGTGCTGCACCCCCGTGGTCAGCAGGGTGATGCACATCGTGAGCCCGGAGGTCAGGCCCAGGATGATGGCCATCATGGAAAGGGTGTCCACCAGACTGGCCGTCACGCCTCGCGCGACCCAATCCCCCAACAGGGGCTTGAGGGTCGAGGTCACGGCCAGGCGATCCTTCTTGTTGTAGTAGATGTAGGCCATGAGCACGCCGCTCAGGGCGTAGATGGCGTAGGGGATGAACGTCCAGTTGTGGAAGCACCGGGCCATGGCGAACTGGGCGGCCTGAGGGGTTCCCGGGGCGATGCCCAGGGCGTCCAGCTCCCGATAGACGTTGCCGTAATAGATCAGGGGCTCGTTGACGCTCCAGGTGACGATGCCGACGGCTACGCCGCCGGTGAGCGTCATGGCGAACCAGGTCCAGAAGGGATACTTGGGCTCCGCATCCCGGCCGCCGATCCGGACGGACCCGATCTTGGAGAACATCAGGTACAGCACCAGCAACAGGGTGACGAGGGTGACGAGGGCATAGGCCCAGCCGAAGGTGAGCAGAGTCCATCGGAAGAAGCTGCGCGCGGTCGCGGTCATCGACTTGTTGTCCCACAGGCCCCAGACGGCCGCAGCCCCTATCAGAACGAAACCGGGAATGAAGACCTCCCACCTCAGCTCTCGTTTGTCCTGAATTCTTGTCGCGTCACTCATCGAACTCGCTCCTTTCAATCCAACGATCGTCAATCCAACGATTCGGTCTCGAGACCGTCCCGATTTGCAGCCGCGCCCTCATTGCCAGTGCAGCAGGACCGCACCGACGGTAAAAGCCGCCGCGACCAACCAGGAGATCAGCACGTAGGGCATGATGAAACGAAGCCACTTCGAAAAGGGGACCCGAGCATACGTCAGGTACCCCACCAGGACAGCCACGGCAGGGTAGCACAGATTGGACAGCCCGTCTCCGAACTGGAAGGCCAATATGGCCGTCTGTTTGCTGACCCCGAGGATCTCCGCCATGGGGAGCATGATCGGCAGGGTCGCCATGGCCTGTCCGCTTCCGGAGGGAATGAAGAAGTTTATGACCGTCTGCACGGCGAACATGGCCGACGCCGTAAACGTCGTAGGCACGTCCTTCAGAGGCGACGAAAGCGCGTGAATGACCGTATCGATGACCCCGGACTTCTCCATGATGACGGACAGCGCCCTCGCGAGGCCTATGGAGAGGACTCCGGCATAGATCGAACGCCCTCCCTCCACAAAAACGTCCGCAATGCGGTTCGGTGTATACCGGGCCACAAGGCCGGCCGCAACGGCACCGAGAAGGAAGAAGGCCGAACGCTGCGCGTTCTTCCATCCCCAGTACACCGCTCCATAGACCGTGAGGCCGAGAACGGCCAGAAAAATCAACAAAATGACCTTATGAGCGAAAGTAAAGGGACATTCCTCGAGGTCGACGTGTTTCTCCTCCAGCACGCCATCGACCTTCCACAAGACGCTGCTCGACGGACGCCTCTTGACCCTGGCGGCGTACGGCAGGATGTAGGCCAGCGATACGGCCCACAGCACCACGAGGACCAAGGTCCTGTACCCCATCCCCGAGAAGATGGGGAGCCCCGCCATGGTCTGGCCGGTCCCGACGGTCCAGGGGTTGGTGGGGCCGGCGGTCCAGCCTATGACCACGGCCACCACAGGAGTGGCTATGCCGACGATGACGTCATACCCCAGGGCCAGCGCTATGGTCACGCAGATGGGAGCGAAGGGAATGGCCGCCTCCAGCATGCCGGGGAAGGCGCCGAGAATGGCGAAAAAAGAAAAAATCAGGACCAGAACCCACGAGGAACGGTTGGAACCGAAACGCCGGGCGAAAGCCGCCACGACGCCCGTAATCGCTCCCGTGCTCTCGAAGACCTTGATCGATCCGCCAATCATCAAAATCATGAAAATCAGAGGTCCCGCAGCGCTGAGTCCTTGATGAACGGTGCTGACAAAATCGACAAAAGAAAAAGCCGGCCGTTCCGTGTAATGAAACGAAAGCGGATCGATGACCTTCTTTCCGTTCACCATCACCGACTCGTACCGTCCCGCCGGGGTCAGCATCGATACCGCTCCCACCACGACGATGAGCAGCATGAGCAAAACAATGGCGTTCGGCATGAGGCTCCGTTTCGAGGCATTGCGCTCCATGTCCAGATCCGACCTCCTTTGTCCTCACCAAGTCCTTCTCCGATACAATGCCGCATCTTGTTTTCGGAACGCGGGCAAAGTGGGGTGCCGATACCCAATCAAACCGAAGCCGGAGGCTTTGCATGTACTTCCGAAGGCTTACGGAATGAAGTCATACGCTATTCATATTTCTGGGGATTCGTCGTGTTTCAGTGAAAGTCCACCTGGGCTCCCAGCCCCATCTCCCGCGCCTTGTCGTAGATCAGGCTCGCCAGGGCGATGTCGTTCAGCGAAAGCCCGCGGTGCCAGAACAGGATGCGCTCCCGGTCGTTCTCGCGGCCCGGCTTCTTGCCCGCCACAATTTCGCCCAGCTCCGAGTGGAGGGTTTTCTCCGTCAGCTTGCCCTCGTCGACGTGGCGCCTCAGAGAACCGAACTTGCCGCCCTTGCACTGGCCCCAGTCGTCGACCACGATCTTGTCCATCACGTCGGTCAGCGAGAACTCCACGGCGCTGATCGTCCCATAGGGAACGACGAAGGTTCCCGGGGTCACCCACTCCGTCTTCAGCAGCGGTTCGGGCGTCGTCAGGCGCGTGGCCTCCACCATGATATCGGCCCCCACCAGGCACTCCTCGCTCGTCTCGACGGCCTTGACCTCCTTGCCCAGGCGCTCCGAGAGCCGCTTGGCGAAATCGTTTCTGGACTCCGGCCGACGGCTGTTCACCCGGATCTCCTCGAAGTCGAAGATGTTGTCCAACAAAACGACGTTCCACCAGGACGTGCCGCGCGATCCCAGATGCCCCAGAACCTTGCACTTCTTCTTCGCCAGATGCTTGGCCCCCAGAGCCGTGAGCGCCCCCGTCCGCATGCAGGTGATCTCCGTGCAGTCCACGATGGCCCTGGGGACGCCCGTCCGAGGATCGTACAGCGTGATCAGAGCCAGCTCCGAGGGCAGGCCGACCTTGTAATTGTCCACGTAGTCGCCCACGACCTTGACTCCGGCCATGTCCAGCGGGGCGATATAGCCGCGGAGGATGTTGAAATGCCCGTTGAAGCTCGGATCGGGGATCAGGTGCTCGCGCGGTTCGATCACGACCTGTCCCTGTCCCTGCGCCAACAGGCTCTTCTCGACGGCTCCGACGATCTCGTCGTCCGTCAGGGCCATCCTCTCGATATCGCTCCCACTGATGAAATGGATCTTCAAAGCACTCATGACGGCAACCTCCTCATACGAAGAATAAGAAAGACACAATCCTGCGGCAAAAATTCAGGACTCCGCACACGGACGGCCCGGCAACTAAAGCGCGTCGTGCGCAACCCCTCGGGGGGCACCCCCGGAAACTCCCAGGGGGCATCGTCTCAAAAAACGCGGCAGCATCCGAAACCGAACGGCCTCATCGCTCCGACAGGCTCTTAGAAGGAGGGAAGCAGGTCCCCCGACGCCAGGAGCTCCCGCGCCTTCTCGATATCCCGGCTCAGGTTCCTGTCGCGGTCGTAGAAGGGCACGGCCCTGCGGAAAATTTCATAAATTTTCCGGGTCCCCTCGCCCAGGGGTTTTTTGCCCCTGAGGTCCACGGCCTGGGCCGCGTGCATCAGCTCGATGCCCAGAATGTAATGGAGGTTCCCGACGATCCGGGAAGCCTTGTCCGCGGCCAGGGGAAGGTTGCTCGCGTGATCCTCGATCGTCCCCGACACCGCGTAGTAGTCCATCGAGGAGGGATTGGCCCAGAGCCTGTTCTCCGCGTCCAGCATCGTGAAGGTCTTCTGGACCGTGGTGAAGGCCAGCACCTCGACCTCCTTGGGGGTAAGGGCCCGGGTGAGCTTGGTGAAGGCGGGATCGGCGAGCTTGAGCATCCGGTAGCAGGACATCTTCGACAGGTGGCTGAGGGCGGACGCCGCCATCTCGACCGCCAGGGCCAGGCTCAGCGTCTCGAAGTTGGGGCTGACGTAGCTCCTGCCGGCCTCCAGGAGGATGCAGGGATTGTCGTCCGTGGCGTTGATCTGAACCTCCAGAATGGAGCGCACGTAGTCGAGCGCGTCGTAGACCGTTCCGGAGACCGCGTGGGCGCACCGGAAGCACAGAGGGTCCTGCAGCGCCCGGGCCGGGTCGGGAAGATGCAGAAAGCTGCCCTCCAGCAGCGCCCGACACTCCCAGGCGGAGCGAATCTGGCCCGCAAGGCCGCGGACGCCGTTCACGTCCTCCCGCAGGGACTCCATGACCCCGTTGAGCCCCTCGAGGCTGAGGGCAAAAACGCCGTTGGCCGTAGCGACCAGCGTCTCTGCATCCCTGAGAAACAGCGCCGCGAGGGCCTCGCCCTGAGCGTTGGACGAGAGGATCCCCAGTCCGTCCTTGGGCCCCAGCACGACGGGCTTCAGCCCACAGAGCTTCAGGGCCTCCCCCGCAGGAAGCACCCTGCCGCCGTACTCGACCGTGCCCTCCCCGATGAAGGCCAGTCCGATATGGGCCAGGGCCGTGATGTCCCCCTCGCCCACGGACGAGCGCCTGGGGACCTGCGGATGGATGCCCTCGTTGAGGAAGGCGCAGTAGAGCTCCAGAATCTCGACCGAGATGCCCACGTGCCCGAGCAGCGCCTTGTTCAGGCGGATCAGCATCATGGCGCGGACCTCCTCGGAGGAGCTGAGGTCCCCGACCCCAACGCTGTGGGTATTCAGCACGTTTTTGTTGTACTGCTCGAAGAAGGACGAATCGAACTCGGTATCCTTGTTCCACCCGACTCCGCGATTCAGGCCGTAAACGGGCTTGCCGGCGGCCGCCATATCGAACAGGATCTGGCGCGAAGCCATGGCGCGCTCCTTGGCCCGCTCCTGGAGGGCCACCTTCCTGCGGTCGTAAACCACCGAATAAAGATCGGCAAGCGAGAGATCTTTCCCCGTCAGCACCAAGGGCTCCATCGATTTTCCTCCCGTTTTCGGAATATAAGCACCGCAGACGCGGCGTGCCCGCTCGGGTTGTAAGGGCGGGCACCCCCCGAACTCGTCGGAGGAAGGTCCGAAATGCCGCCATCGTCTGCCGCAACAGAATCGATTTTAGCGTGATCCGGCGGGCAAACAAAATACAAAAATTTTATGCGGTCGATAGGTTTTTTCCTATCGCACGAAAAGGCCCGGCTCCCGAGGCCGGGCCTTTTCGTGCGACGACGCATGGGCCCCCTCAGCGGCCGAAGCTGCCGTCAAACGCCTCCACCGCCTCGATAAAGACGCGCACCCCCCGGGAAAGAAACTTGTCGCGGTGCCAGGCCAGACAGAAAAAACGTTCCATGGGCTCGCAGTCCTTCAGCGGGACGATCCTGAGGCGGTCGGCGGCGAGGTCCTTCCGGATCAGACGCGACGAGATGACGGTGACGCCCAGCCCCTCCGAGACCGCGTTGACGATGGCCTCCGCGTTGTTGTACTCGCCCCGGACGTTCAGGGTCAGCCCCCTGGCCCGAACGGCCTCCTCGAACCGAGCCCGCGTTCCGCTGCCCTTCTCCCTGAGGATGAAGGGAAAGACGCAGGCCTCTTCCAGGGTCAGATCCTCGCGCTCCGCCAGAGGGTGGGCGGCGTCGCAGACGAATACGAGGGTGTCGGGGATCATGGGACGGGTGAGGATCTCCCTGCTCCGAATCCTCCCCTCGACGAGCGCGATGTCCAGATCGTTGTTCAGCAGTTTGCGCTCGATGACCCCCGTATTGTTGACGTACAGATACACGTTGACGTCCGCATGGTCGTGCATGATCTGCCGCACGATACCGTTCAGCACGCAGGTCCCCACCGTCACGGTGCCGCCGACCCGGATCAGGTCCATCGCGTTGTGCTCGCGCATGGCCTTTTCCAGGCTGGTCTTGGCCTGGAGCGTGTGCGTGGCGTAGCGCAGCAGCAGGCGCCCCGAATCGGTGATCTTCAGTTCCTTGCTGAACCGTTCGAACAGCTTCGTCTCGTAGACCTTTTCAAGCTCCGCAATGACCTGGCTGACGGTCGGCTGGGAAATGTGCAGGTTCGATGCGGCACGGCTCATGGTCCTGGTCGTCGCGACCTCGACGAAGATCCGAAGGTGTCGAAGCGTCATGTTGTCCTCCCCCTCGATACTCGGTTTCCAAAGGCGCCTCTACTCCTCCGAGGACGCGAAAATGGGGAAAAGCCCGCGATTTCCTGCCGGAATGATCCGCGAGCCCTCCCCCATCCATTATGCCATGCCCGGGCCGCTGGGGACTCTATCCGCCCCCTACGGGCCGATTTTTAAGAACGCGCGTCCTTCAGGTAGGCGAACCAGTAGGCCAGCCCCACGAAGAGCGTGCCGCCCAGGATGTTCCCAAGGGTGACGGGAAGCAGGTTCGCCAAGAACATGGACCTCCAGTTCAGTGCCTCCATCTGCTGAAGTGTGACCCCCAGCTCCAGAGCCTTGTCCATGAACAAGGGGTCGGCCTTGGCCATGATCCCCGCGGGAATGTAGTACATGTTCGCGACGCTGTGCTCGAAGCCCGAGGTCACGAAGAGCCAGATGGGGAAGAAGATCGCCAGGACCTTGCCCGCCACGTCCTTGGCCCCGTAGGCCATCCCGACCGCGAGGCAGACCAGCCAGTTGCAGAGGATCCCCATGATGAAGGCCTTCCTGAAGATCAGCCCCGTCTTGGAGGCCGCAATCTTTATGGTGAAGCCCCCCAGAAGGCCCTCGGTGTATTTGAGCTGCCCCGTCTTGAGGACCAGGTAGGCCACCAACACGGAGCCGATCAGGTTGCCCACATAGACGACAATCCAACTGCGCAACAGGGCCCTGAGGGTAATCCTGCGCTCCGCCAGAGCCATGACCATCAGGCTGTTTCCCGTAAACAACTCTCCCCCAGCCACCACAACCAGGATCAGCCCCGTGGCGAAGAGCGCCCCGGCCAGAGACTTGCCCAGACCGACGGACTTGATGGTGTGAATGGCCTCGTTGGACCCCTGAGAGGCGAACGCGATGAACGCCCCGGCCAAAATCCCCAAAACCAGCTGTTTAGATATGGAAAGTTCCGCTTTGCTCTGTCCCACGCTGACGACATACTCCGCGATCTCGGCCGGACTCAGATAACCGTTCTGCACGCAAAGTCACTCTCCCTTCGCAAGACTCGAAAAAGCACCTACGACCGGAAAAACGCAACTTAGACGATACAAACAATCTCTCGAAAATCCGATTCCCCTTCGGTGTTCTCCCGGACCGGATTTTCGGCCCGGGAGAACACCGAACGCTTCTCAGGGAAATGCCCGTCGTGTCGGCTCTACCCCTCAGAGGTGACGGAAGGCTGGGGTGTGGCGCTGCCCCTCGAGACCCGGGGCGAAAAAACGGAGGCTATTCCACGATCTCGGCGCCGCGGAAGAACACCCAATTGCGAGGAGAGATGTAGATGCCCTTCACCCGGGCGCTCTGCATGTAGGGCGTCGAGTAGAAGTAGATCGGCAGCACCGGCAGGTCGCGCATCAGGATCGCCTCGGCCCTGTGCAGGGAATCGATGCGCTTGGCCCGGTCCATCTGCCTGAGGGAGTCCTTCACCAGCGCGTCGTACTCGGCGTCGGAGAAGTTGGCCACGTTCTCGGGAACGCCCGTCTGCCACAGCTCCAGCAGGCTGCCCGCATCGAAGAAGTCCACGATGTAGGCGTGCCGCGCCACGTCGAAGTTCTTCTGGATGCGCGTGTCGATGAACACCTTCCACTCCTCGTTCGAGAGCTCCACCTCCACGCCCAGGTTCTGCTTCCACATGGCCTGGAGCGCCTCCGCGACGGCCTTGTTGATGGGGTTCAGGTTGTACTTGTAGGTCACCTTGGGAAAGCCCTTGCCGTCCGGGTACCCGGCCTCGGCCAACAGCTTTTTGGCCGTCTCGACATCGGCTCTCTCCGGCAGATACCCCTTGTCCTCCGCGCGGAAGTCCTTGCCGGATTCGACGCCGGGGATTCCGTAGGGGATGAACGCGACGGCCGGCTTCTGGCCGCCCAGCGTCACCTTCTCCACCATCGCGGTCCGGTCGATCGCCAGGTTGAAGGCCCGGCGCACCAGCGGGTTGTCGAACGGCGGCCTCTTGACGTTGAAGACGGAGAAGGAGGTGCCGAGCGTCGGGGCCACCTTCGCCTCGCCGCTCTTGACGAGCTGCGGCGTCATCTGCGGCGGAATCCGGTCGATCAGGTCGACCCTGCCCGCCTTGAACGCGGCCAGGGCCGTGTTGGTGTCCGTGATCATCACCAGACGGAGCTTGTCCACCTTCACGTTGTCCGCGTCCCAGTAGTGGGGGTTCTTCATCAGGGTCATCTCGCTGTTGTGCTTCCACTCCGTGATCATGAACGGCCCGTTGCAGGGGGTCGTCTCCGGCCTGGAGCTCCACCCGCGCGGGTCCTTCTCCACCACTTCGGCCCGCGCCGGATAGAAGATGTGGTAGGACAGGTAGTCCAGCATCAGCGGGGACGGATACTCCAGATCGATGCGGAACGTGGCGTCGTCCACCGCGACCAATCCCACGTCCTCGGCCTTGGCCTTCTCGTTGAAGAACGCCTCGCCGTTCTTGATGAAGAAGCCCAGGTGGGCGTAGGGGGACGCGTTTGCGGGGTCGAGCGCCCTCAGAAACCCGTAGCGGAAGTGCTCCGCCGTCATCTGCGTCCCGTCCGCCCACTTGAGGCCGGGACGCAGATGGAACGTCCAGGACAGGCCGTCCTCGGCCACCTCCCACCTCTCCGCACACCCCGGCTCCGGCGCATCGTCGAAGCCGATGCGCACCAGCCCCTCGAAGAGGTTGAAGATCACGTTCGACCCGTCCACCGCGTTGTTCAGCACCGGGTCGATCGTCCGGGGCTCGACCCCCAGGTTGTAGACGACCTCCCTCTCCGCCGCGAATCCCGCACCGGCCAGCGCCGGAGAGAACACCGCCGCCAGCACCAGAAGCCACTGCATACACCTTCTCATCTCACACCGCCTCCTTATGGCATTGAATGAACGGAATGGCTCGCACCCGCGTCAGGGAAGTTTCGGGCACGCGCACAGGTGCCCGTTTCCCACGTCGGTCAGTTCCGGGACGACCCGCCGGCAGGCGTCGTCGGCATGGGGGCAGCGCGTGTGGAACTTGCAGCCCGAGGGAGGGTTCAGGGGACTTGGGACCTCGCCCGACAACGCGATGCGCCGGCGGGCGTCCGACAGGTCCGGGTCCGGGATGGGGATGGCCGAGAGCAGGGACCGGGTGTAGGGGTGCATGGGGTTGGTGTAGAGCTCGTTGCTCTCGGCCAGCTCCACGATGCCGCCCAGGTACATCACCGCGATGCGGTCGCTGATGTGCTTGACCATCGACAGGTCATGGGCGATGAAGAGGTACGTGAGCCCCAGCTCGTCCTGCAGGTCCTCCAGGGTGTTGACGATCTGGGCCTGGATCGAGACGTCCAGCGCCGAGATCGGCTCGTCGCAGACGATGAACTCCGGCTCCACGGCCAGCGCCCGGGCGATCCCGATGCGCTGGCGCTGACCGCCGCTGAACTCGTGCGGATAGCGGTTGGCGTGTTCGCTGTTCAGCCCGACCAGCCTCAGAAGGCGCCGAACGCGGTCGGGCCGCTCGTCCCTGGGGAAACCGTGGATGACCATCGGCTCCATCACGATGTCCCCCACCGTCATGCGCGGGTTCAGCGAGGCGTAGGGATCCTGAAAGATCATCTGCATCCGTTTGCGCCATGGAAGCATCTCCCTCTGGGAGAGGCGCGAGATGTCCTGCCCCATGAAGCGGACCGATCCGTCCGTGGGCTCGTAGAGCCTGACGATGGTCCGCCCCGCCGTGGTCTTGCCGCAGCCGGATTCCCCCACCAGCCCCAGGGTCTCCCCGGCGCGGATGGAGAAGGAGATCCCGTCGACCGAACGCACCGTGCCGCCCGAGACGGCAAAGTGCTTGGCCAGTCCGCACACCTCCAGCAGGGGGGCGCCGTTTCGTCCGCTCATCGTCCCTCCTCCCCTCCCGGCCGGGCCGAGAGCCAGCAGGCCGTCCCGTGCGTGTCCGAAAGTCGGGTCCGCGGGGGCGGATACCCCATGCAGATCCGCATCGTCTCCGGACAGCGCGCCGCGTAGGGGCAGCCTGCGGGCGGGTTCAAGAGGTCGGGCGGCTGCCCGTCGATGGGGATCAGACGTTTTTTCGCCAGCTCGTCGGGGTTGGGCACCGACCTCAGGAGCCCGCGCGTATAGGGGTGTGCCGGGGCGTAGAAGACGTCGCGCCGGGACCCCTCCTCCACGATCCTCCCGCCGTACATCACCAGGACGCGATCCGCCATTCCCGCGATGACGCCCAGGTCGTGGGTGATCAGGACGATCGACGTCCCGAACTGGGACTGAAGCTCCTTCATCAGCTCCAGGATCTGGGCCTGGACCGTCACGTCCAGGGCCGTGGTCGGCTCGTCGGCTATCAGCAGGTCGGGATTGCAGATCAGCGCCATGGCGATCATGATGCGCTGGCGCTGGCCGCCGCTGAACTGATGGGGATACTGGCCGATGCGACGCTCCGCGGGCTCTATGCCCACGCGGCGCAGCATCTCGAGCGCGCGCTCCCGACACTCGCTCGAAGTTCGGCCGCCGTGCCGCCTCAGGGGCTCCTGCAGCTGGTAGCCGATGGAGAGCACCGGGTTCAGGCTCGTCATGGGGTCCTGAAAGATCATGGAGATGCGCCTGCCCCGCAGGTCGGCCATCCGCCGTTCGGGGAGCGTCGTCAGTTCGGTCCCGTCGAAGTCGATGCGCCCTCCCACGACGCGTCCGGAGGTCCCGAGCAGCCGCAGCAGCGACAGCATGGTCACGCTCTTGCCGCTGCCGGACTCGCCCACGATCCCCAGCACCTCGCCCCGCCTCAGCTCGAAGGACACCCCCCCGACCGCCTTGACCTCCCCCACCGGGGTGAAGAACGAGGTCCGCAGGCCCTCCACGCGCAGAATAACGTCCCTCGCCGTCACGGCGCTTCCCTCCCTCGCCATCGTCTCCGCCCCCCTCGAGTCCCGGCAAAAAGGCATGGTCATTTCCTCAGGCGCGGGTCCAGCGCATCGCGCAGGCCGTCGCCCAGGAAGTTGAAGGCCAGGATGGTGACCGAGATCGCCGCGGCGGGAAAGAAGAGCTGCCACGGATAGATCGCCAGGGCCCCGATCGCGTCGTTGCACAGCACCCCCCAGCTCGCCATCGGCGCGCTGACGCCCAGTCCGACGAAGCTCAGGAACGCCTCGGCGAAGATGGCCTGGGGGATGGAGAAGGTGAGCGTCACGAGGATGGGCCCCATCGCGTTGGGGATGAGGTGCCGCAGCAGCATCCGGGTGCCGGACGCGCCCAGGACCCGGGCGGCCAGGACGAACTCCTCGTTCTTGATCCTCATGACCTCCGAGCGCACGATGCGCGCCATGGACGCCCAGTAGGAGATGCCGAGGGTGAGGAAGATGCTCTTGAGGCCGGGGCCCACCACGACCATCAGGAGGATGACGTAGATCATCAGCGGAACGCTGTGGATGGTGTCGACGATGCGCATCATCAGGTTGTCGGTGCGCCCGCCGACGAAGCCGGAGACGCCGCCGTAGATCACGCCGATCGTCAGGTTGATGAGGCTCGCGACGAACCCCACGGCAAGGGAGATCCGCGCGCCGTAGAGCACCCGCACCAGGAGGTCCCGTCCGAACATGTCGGTTCCGAACCAGTGCTTCGGGCTCGGCATTTCGTTGGACTCCATGAAATTCTGCGCGTCGTAGGTGTAGGGCGAGAGCCAGGGGCCCACGACGGCCAGGAGCAGGATCGCCAGGATCGCCGCCCCGCCCAGAAGGGCCAGCCGGTCCCGTCTGAGGCGTCCCCAGGCGTCCTGCCAATAGCTCCGGGAGGGGCGCAGAAATTCCGCGCCCCGCTTCTCGGCCTCTCCGACGGGCTCGAACAGGGAGGGATCGTTCAGGTCCGGGGACGCCGGTACGGCGGCTCCATCGAAGACATTCATCGCGTTGACCCCCTCAATGAAGCTTGATCCGCGGGTCGATGAACCCGAGGCAGATGTCCACGACCAGGTTCAGGAAGACCAGCAGGGCGCTGTAGAAGATCGTGACCCCCATGATGGTGGTGTAGTCGCGGTTGGAGATGCTGGTGACGAAGAAGGTGCCGAGCCCGGGAACGCCGAACACCTGCTCCACGACGAAGCTGCCCGTCAGTATTCCTGCGGCCAGAGGGCCCAGATAGGTGACGACCGGGATGATGGCGTTGCGCAGCGCGTGGATGTAGACGACCGTGCGCTCCCTCAGGCCCTTGGAGTAGGCCGTGCGGATGTAGTCCTGCTGGATGACCTCCAGCATGCTGGAGCGCGTCAGGCGGGAGATGAAGGCCGTGGGGTACCCCGCCAGGGTCAGGGCGGGGAGCAGGGCCGTGGGCAGCCCCTCCCAGAAGCCCACCGTCACCCAGCCCCACCGGTAGGCGAAGAGGTACACCAGCGCGGTCGCGATGACGAAGTTTGGAATGGTGATGCCGAGCGTGGCCAGGACCATCGCGCTGCGGTCCTGCCATCGGCCGCGACGCAGTGCGGAGACGATGCCCGCGGGGATCCCCACGGCCAGCGCTATCGCGAGCGCCATGGACCCCACCATCAGGGAGACGGGGAATCCGTCGCGGATGAGCTCGTTGACCGTTATGCCCTCGTAGCGATAGGAGGGCCCCAGGTCGAGGCGAAGGACGTCCCAGAGATAGCGCCCGTACTGCACGTGGAGCGGGTCGCTCAGACGATAGCGGTCCATGATCTTGGCGAGGATGTGCGGGGGGATCCCCTTCTCGTCCGTGAAGGGACCGCCGGGGATGGCGCGCATCATGAAGAAGGTGAGGGTGATAACCACGAACAGGGTCAAAAGGCTGGTCCAGACCCTTTGGAAGATGTATTTTCGCACCGTCCGAAACCTCCCGGAAGACTCGATTTAAAAACGGGAATGCCGCCGGTTCGGAAAAAATCGAGGACACGGCAGTGCCGGATCGATTATAGCACTGTCGTCCTTCGGCGACGGGGAAACGACCGCCCCCCCTTTCGCCGATCGGTCTCCCCGTCCCTCCCGGACGGTCCGTCGGGGAGGGGACGAGGGCTTTTTTGTGCTCCTACCCTTGACGCCAAGGGGCTTTGTGGTTGAATAGGGTACACTCGGGCCTGGACGTCCGTCCGGACGCCCAGGCCTGCAGGACGCGCCGCCGTTCGGCAAAAGGAGCGCGCGACGAGGAAGGAGTTGAGTTTTTCTTTGACCTGGTTCGGAGCTCATATCAAAACCCGTTGTGGTTTGCTGGCGATGTGGATTCTCGTTTCGGTCGGGGCCGGGCTTGGGAGCGCGGCGCCGCAGGAAGGAGGGGCGTCCGCGGATATCGCGACCGTCTCCCCGGACGTCCTCTCGAAGGACATCGCCTCGGGGGATGCCGCCCCAGCAAGCGCCGATCGGACCTTCGGTTTCGAGGACGTGATCGAGAGGGCCAGAGAATCGGCCGGGAAGCGCTACGTCCCCCCGGCGCCTCCGCCCGAATCCCTGCGGAACATGAACTACGATCAGTGGCGCACCGTCCGCTTCAAGCCGGAGCGCGCGCTGTGGCGCTTCGAGAAGCTGCCCTTCGAGCTCCAGTTCTTCCATTCGGGCGTCTACTACGACCGCAGCGTGGACATCAACATCATCGAGGAGGGCCGGGCCGTGCCCGTCCCCTTCTCCACGGACCTCTTTCAGTACCCCAACGACGATCTCAGAAACCGCGTCCTCTCCTCCGACGTCGGGTTCGCCGGCTTTCGCATCCATTACGCCATCAACAGGCCCGACTACAAGGACGAGGTGGCCGTCTTCCTCGGAGCCAGCTATTTCCGCGCCGTGGGAAAGGACACCAAATACGGGCTGTCCGCTCGGGGCCTGGCCCTGAACACGGCGCTTCCCTCCGGAGAGGAGTTCCCCTGGTTCCGCGAGTTCTGGATCCGGAGGCCGGAGAGCGACGACGTCGAAATCGAGCTCTACGCGCTGCTGGACAGCCCCAGCTGTGCGGGGGCCTATCACTTCGTCGTCACGCCCGGACCCGAGACGAAGATGCGGGAGGAGTTCCGGGTTTTCTTCCGGAAGGGCGTCGAGAAGGCCGGGCTGGCCCCCCTCACGAGCATGTACTTCTACGGCGCGCCCGAGAACGGCCGGACCGGGGACTACCGTCCCGAGGTCCACGACTCCGACGGACTCCTGCTCCACAAGGACGGCGACATCTGGCAGTGGCGCGCGCTGCGGAACGGGGAGCGGCTGGGCGTGGCCTCGATACCGGTGGAGCGGCTGTCCGGCTTCGGGCTGCTGCAGCGGAACCGGAACTTCGACCGCTATCAGGACCTGGAGGCCGACTACGAGAAACGCCCGTCCCTCTGGGTCGAGCCGGAAGGGGCCTGGGGTCCCGGATGGATCGAGCTGATCGAGATCCCGACGGACTCCGAGTACAACGACAACATCGTGGCCTTCTGGGTGCCGAAACGTGAGGCCCCCGACGAGCCCGTCTCGGGCGCCTGCACCCTCTACTGGGGGCATCACGAGGAGCGCCTCCACACCCTGGGGCGCGTCGCGGCCACGCGCCAGGCGACCGGGGACCGGAAGAACTGGGTGCGCTTCCTCATCGACTTCGAGGGGGGCGAGCTCGACGCCCTGCCCGCGGACTCCGGCATCACCAGCATCGTGGAGGTGGAGGGGGCCAAGCTGGTGCAGAAGCACCTCGAAAAGAACTCCCGGACCGGCGGATGGCGCCTTTCCTTTCAGGTCGAGCTGGAGGCGGGCGGAGGGTTCACCGTCTTTCCCGCCCTTCCCCCCTCCGTGAAGCTCACCGCGGTGCTGAAGAAGGGCGAGAATTTTCCGAACCCCCTCACCGAGACCTGGTCCTACGCCTTCGGGAGGTAGACGGCGATGAACGTCAACGGACCGGCGCCGGGAGAGCTCCTCAGGGATCGGCTGCTCCTCTACGTCCGCGCCCTACGCCTTCCTCCGCGCGAAGGACTCGAGCTGGTGCTGGAGACCCTGGACGGGCTCCGGGACTCCGGGATGGAGGAGGTCTCGCACCCCAGCGCCCGGGACCTTCAGGCGGCCATGGAGAGACTGACGCGGCTGTGCGCCGAGCGGGGCTTCGGGCGTGCGGAGGCGCTGCCGGCCTCCGCGCCGCCCTACAACCGCGGGTCCATGCCGCCGGCGTGCATCTCCGCAACGCGCGGCGGCCCCTTGCTCGGCGGCGCGGCGCGCCTGCTGAGGCGGCTCCTCGGGAGGGCTCCGCGATGACGTCCGCGGTGCCGGCAAAGCCCGCCTGGCGCTTCTCGGCCCTGTGGCGGCGCTGGCTGTTCCTGTTTCTGATCGTGGTCCCGTCCGCACTGGCCGCCTCGTACATGGCGCTCCTCCTTCCGGAGAAGGGCGGCACGCCGGTGGAGGTCGTTCTGAGCGTGCTTTTCGGCATACTCTTCGCCTGGATATCCACGGGCTTCTGGACGGCGCTCTTCGGATTTTTCGTGCTGCTCTTCCGGCGCTCGGGCTACCGGATCATCGACCCCCAGGCGCCGCTCCCCGTCCTGCCGGAGGAGGCCAGGACGGCCGTGCTCGTCCCCGTGTACAACGAGGACCCACGCAGCGTCGGCGCAGGGATCCTCGCGATGTGGCGTTCCCTGGCCGACACGGGCATGGGGAGGGGATTCGACTTCTTCATCCTGAGCGACACCACGGATCCGGACGTCTGGGTCCGCGAGGAGGAGATGTGGAACGAGCTGCGCGAGCGGCTGGGGGCGGAGGGGCGCGTCTTCTACCGCCGCAGGGCCTCGAACGCAAAGAGGAAGAGCGGCAACGTGGCCAACTTCTGCCGCCGCTGGGGCCGGAACTACCGCTACATGATCGTTTTGGATGCGGACAGCGTCATGTCCGGGGACACCTGGGTGCGCATGGTCGACGCGATGGAGCGCCATCCCCGGATCGGAATCCTTCAGACGCCTCCCAAGGGGGTGAACCGGGAGACCCTGATCGCGCGGGTCCAGCAGTTCGCCAACAGCCTGTACGGCCCGGTCTTTGCGGCCGGTCAGAACTTCTGGCAGCTGGGCGACGCGCAGTATTGGGGGCACAACGCCATCATCCGCGTGGAGCCGTTCATGCGCCATTGCGAGCTGCCGAGGCTTCCGGGCCGGGGCCCGCTGAGCGGGGAGATCCTGAGCCACGACTTCGTCGAGTCGGCCCTGATGCGCCGTGCGGGGTACGAGGTGTGGCTGGCCTATGGGGTCGGCGGCAGCTACGAGGAGACCCCCCCGACCCTCATCGACGAGCTGAAGCGGGATCGGCGCTGGTGCCAGGGGAACCTCCAGCATCTGCGCCTGATCTTCACCTACGGCTTCTTTCCCACGCACCGGGCGCTCTTCATCAACGGTATCCTCTCCTACGGCTCCGCACTGCTGTGGCTGATCTTCCTGGCGGCGAGCTCGATCCAGGCGCTGATGGACGTCCTGACGGTCCCCGTGTACTTCCCGGAGCACAACATGCAGTTTCCGCGATGGTACGTCTGGTCCCCCGAATGGGCCCTGACGCTCTTGAGCTGTACGGCGCTGCTGCTCTTTCTCCCCAAGCTGCTCTGCCTGGTCCACGCGCTTCTGGTGGCACGGACCGGGCCGAGCTACGGCGGAACGGCCCGGGTGCTGCTCGGCGTGGTGGGCGAGACCCTGCTCTCCGTGCTGCTGGCTCCGATCCGGATGATCTGTCACAGCCGCTTCGTGGTGGTGACCCTGCTCGGCTGGGGAACGAGCTGGGGCGCACAGTCCCGGGACGACCGGGGGACCACCTGGGGCGAGGCCCTGCAGGCGCACTGGTGGGCGGTCGCCGTGGGACTGGTCTGGGGCTGGCTGCTCCACAGGGTCACGCCCTCCTTCTTCCTGTGGCTGCTGCCCGTGATCCTGCCGCTCGTCCTCTCCGTCCCCATCTCGGTGTTCACCAGCCGCGCCTCTCTGGGGAGGGCCGCAAGGCGCCTGGGGCTGTTCGACATCCCCGAGGAGCGCCGTGTGCCGCAGGAGCTGGCGGACAAGGCGGCGGAGCTGAAGGAGCGCCGCCATTACGCGCCCCTCTCCCTCCCCGAGGAGGAGGGGTTCCGTCGGGCGGTCGCCGACCCTCTGCTGAACGTCCTGCACATCGCGCTCAACCGCCGGCGGAGGGGCCCGGTGATCCCCGAGCGGGTCGAACGGGCCCTGTCGGGAGCCGTGCTGTCCCGGCAGGAGAAGATGGACCTGCTGAACAGCCCCGCCTCGATGCGCGAGCTGCACCGAAGGGTCTGGATGCTCCCCGGGGACGCGGGCGCCCCCTGGGGACTCTGAGAAACGGAGGATGAGGTTTCATGTCGCACTACGACAAGTTGGGTGAGCACGGGGAGATGTGGACCTATCTGGGCTTCGAGCCCTGGGAGCACCGTGGGATGGCGGGCGTGGCCCGGAAGATCACGATGACGAAGACCAGCCTGCTCGGGCCGGTGGCCCGGTACTATGCCTGGGATTACGTCGTCTGGCGGCACGGCGGGGACGCCGATGTCGACTACCTGATGCGGGAGTGGAAGCCCATGCCGGACGTCATCATGCAGCGTTTTCTCCTGGTCGGCTCCTCCCTGCGCGGGCGGAGGGCGCGCAGCTTCCTCCTCGGCTTCAGGGGGTTTCTGGAGGTCTACGGCTACCTGCCCGGGGTCCAGTTCCACAAGAAGGTCGCGGACCTCGTCCCGCCCGTGGAGCTGGCATTGAAGGAGGAACGCGCCTGAGGCCCGCCCGACGGAAGGGCGTCCACGAGCACCCGTTCGGATCGGAGGGGGGACGGTTGTCCCCCCTCCTTTTGCGTTGCGCTATAATTAAGGAACCTAAGACATCCACATATTTTTCCGACCGTGGGAGAGGAGGCGTCGGCGGAAGCGGAGCAGCGGTTTCGTCTGCGGACGAGGGGGGATACGCCGCCTCAGGGGGACGCGTCCCAGGGCAGAAGACGAAAATTTTCGTTTTTTGAGGAGGAGAGGGTAAAATGCTTCTTGGATTGTTGGTTGGAGCGATGGTCTTTTTCGCCCTGTGCTACAGGCTTTACGGAGGCTACATGTCGCGAATCTACGGGCTGAGCGACAGCAACAAGACGCCGGCGGAGGCCATGTACGACGGCGTCGACTACTGTCCGGCACACCCTGCGGTCTTGCTGGGGCACCATTTTTCCTCCATTGCGGGTGCAGGCCCCATCGTCGGGCCCATTACGGCGGCGGGCATGTTCGGCTGGCTGCCCACCTATCTTTGGTGCGTCATCGGCTCCGCGTTCCTCGGCGGGCCCCACGACATGGGCGGACTCGTCTCCTCCATGAGGCACGAGGGCAAGTCCGTCGGGGAGGTCGTCGACCGTTGGATCGGCCGTGCCGGGAAGGTCCTCTTCCTGTGCTTCACCATTTTGACGTTGATTCTGGTCGTGGCCGTGTTCCTGCAGCTCTCCGCCAGCTCCTTCGCGTCGGATCCGGCCGTCGCGTTCGCGGCGACGCTCTACATCTTCATGGCCCTGATCTTCGGCCTCCTCATCTACCGCATGAACTGCCCGCTGTGGCTGATGACCATCATCATGGTGCCCATCATCATCTACGCCTGCTGGCTCGGCAACGGAAACCAATTGATCTCCCGCTACTTCTCCCTGTCCGGAAACCCCGTCCTCGAGTTCCATCAGGCCGGCATCGACATGCCTCTGGCGGACGCCGCCGCCTTCGACAAGGCCAAGACCAAGAACGCCGAGGCCGTCGCGGCCTATGCCGACTTCGACGCCTACAAGGCCGCCCGAGAGGCTCGCTTCCAGGAGCTGAAGGCGACGGACGAGGTGCTGCAGAAGAGCGGCGCCGCGAGCTACGAGGAGTTCGCCAAGGCCCAGAAAGCCCTCAATGTCAAGAACACGGAGAACTGGCGCTGGGTCCTGGTGGTCTACATCATCCTGGCCTCCGTGATGCCGGTCTGGCTGCTGCTTCAGCCGCGCGACTACCTGGCCTCCTACTTCCTCTACTTCGCCGTCATCATCGGCACCATCGGCATGGTGCTGGGCAGCAGCAAATTCACCGTCGAGCTGCCCGCCTTCAAGGGGTTCGTCGCCGGCAACAATTACCTGTGGCCGATGCTCTTCATCATCGTGGCCTGCGGCGCGCTCTCCGGGTTCCACTCCCTGGTGGGAAGCGGCACGACCTCCAAGCAGATCCGCAGGGAAAAGGACTCCGTCCTGGTGGGATACGGATCCATGCTGATCGAGGGGCTCGTGGCGGTCATCGCCCTGGGGACGATCATGATCTCCGGGGAACTCCTGGGGGACCCCAGCGCCACCTACGCTACGGGATTCGGCCGCTTTGCCGCGCTGATCGGCATCGACCCCAAGATCGGAAAATCCCTGGGGCTCCTGGCCCTCAACAGCTTCCTTCTGACCTCGCTGGACACGGCCACGCGCCTGACCCGCTACCAGATCCAGGAGCTGACCAACATGAAGGTCGACCGTTACACGGCGACGTTCATCGCCGTCGCGGCCGCGATGGGGCTGCTTTTGACCAAGACGCACACGGCCACCGGCGCGGCCATTCCGGTGTGGAAGGTCATCTGGCCGGTGTTCGGGGCCGCCAATCAGCTGGTCGGCGCGCTCGTTCTGCTGGCCCTGGCCGTCTGGGTCGCCCGGGCTCTGAAGAAGCCCAACAAGTGGCTGATGATCCCCATGTGGTTCATGCTGATCACGACGGTCGCGGCCCTGGGGCTGATGGTCCGCGACAACCTGATCAACGCGGCGAAGCCCAACTGGGTCCTGGGCGGCATGGCCATCCTTCTTCTGGTGCTCGCCCTTCTGATGGTCCTTCAGGCGTTCTCCGCCCTGAACCGCAGGGACGGCACGCCGCTGAGCCACGCCGGGGACTAGCGCTCCCAACATCGAAAGGCACGTCCGTACGAGACGAGGCCGGGGGGCACCCCCCGGCCTCGTCTCGTACGGAATTTTGGCCCCAGGGCGCCGGGAGCTACACGGCGCAGTGGTCGTGATCGTGATCGTGGTCGTAATGCTTCATCGGGATGGCCTCCATCCCGTGCTTCACGCGATAGTCGTTGATGGCCATGTGGATGGCCTCCTCCGCCAGGACGGAACAGTGCATCTTGATGGGCGGCAGGCCGTCGAGCGCCTCGGCTACGGCGCTGTTCGTCATATCCCACGCCTCCTCGACGGTCTTGCCCTTGATGAGCTCCGTCGCCATGCTGGACGACGCGATGGCCGACGCGCAACCGAAGGTCTTGAACTTGACGTCCTCGATGACGTTGTCCCTGACCTTGAGATAGATCTTCATGATGTCCCCGCACTTGGGGTTTCCGGCCTCGCCGATGCCGTCGGCGTTCTCGATCTCCCCCACGTTGCGGGGGTTGCTGAAATGGTCCATAACCTTTTCGCTGTAATTCATCGCCATTTTTTCTTCCCCCTCAGGAATGCGTATGTCGCTTCTCCGTCCTCACGCTAACGGCCGCCGTTCTTCTTCAGAAAATCCTCCCAGAGCGGCGACATGGAACGGCGCCGGGCCACGATCTCCGGCAGGACCTCCAGGACGTAGTCGACCTGCTCGTCGGTCGTCCCCCGTCCCAGGGTCATCCGGAGCGAGCCGTGCGCCATCTCGTGCGACAGCCCCAGCGCCATGAGAACATGGGAGGGGTCGAGCGAGCCGGAGGAACAGGCGCTGCCCGTGGAGGCCGAGATTCCCTTGGAGTCCAGGTCCAGCAGCAGGGTCTCCCCCTCGATGCCGATGAAACTGAAGTTCGTGTTGTTCGGCAGCCGTTCGTCCCCGCGCGCGCCGTTCAGCTTAGCGTGGGGTATTTTGCTCAGGACCCCGTCGATCAGCCTGTCCCGCAGGGCGCAGAGACGAGGCTTCTCCTGAGGCAGACGCGCCTTCATCCTCTCGAAGGCGGCCCCCAGTCCCACGATCCCCGCGATGTTCTCGGTGCTGGCGCGGCGGCCCTTCTCCTGACCGCCGCCGTGGATGAAGTTCTCGAGCCGTAAACCCTTGCGCAGGTAGAGGACCCCCGTCCCCTTGGGCCCATACATCTTGTGCCCCGACAGGGACAGCATGTCGATGTTCAGGGCCTTGACGTCGATGTCCAGCTGGGCCGCAGCCTGGACGGCATCCGTATGGAACAGGACGCCCCTCTCGCGGCACAGGGCCCCGATCGGTCCCACGGGCTGGATGGTCCCCACCTCGTTGTTGGCGAACATCACGGAGACCAGGACGGTCTTGTCCGTCATGGCGGCCTCCAGATCCTCCAGGCGCACGCGCCCTTCGGCATCCACGGGCAGATAGGTCACGCGGAAGCCCTCCACCTTCTCCAGGTACTCCGCGGTGTGAAGGATGCCGTGGTGCTCGATCTTCGTCGTGATCAGATGGTCTCCCTTGCTCCTCAGGCGCTCCAGGGTCCCCTTCAGGGCCCAGTTGTCGGCCTCGGTCCCGCTGCCGGTGAAGAATATTTCGTCCGGACCGGCGTTCAGGGCCTCGGCGACCTGATTGCGCGCCGCGTCGATCGCCTTTCTGCTCTTCGAGGCGAAGGAGTAGACGGACGAAGGGTTGCCGAAGAGCTCCGTGAAATAGGGCATCATCACGGCCAGGACTTCGGGGTCCGTCGGTGTCGTCGCCGCGTAATCGAGATATACGTTCTGCATTGTTACCCCCTCCAGTTCAAAGTGAGTCGGAATCCTTGCCCGCAACATCCCCGCCCCCGAGAAACATCCCGTCCCGGATCAGGGCTTCGAGGGTCGTCGTCGTCAGGATTTCGTCGATCGAATTCTTGACCTTCCGCCATAGATGGAACGTGGGACAGTCGGGCGCATTTTTGCATCCGGCCTCCGTCTGACAATCTCCGAAGGCAATGGACTCCCCCAGGGCGTCCACGACCTCCGCAATGGTGATCTCCCCTGCGGGCCGCGCCAGGAGGTACCCTCCCTGCGCGCCTCGCACGCTGCGCAGGATGTTGCCCCGCCGCAGCCTGGCGAAGAGCTGCTCCAGATAATTGGCGGGAATGTCCTGGCGTCTGGCGATATCACTGACGGCGACAGGCCCGTCCCCGTCCTGTGCGCAGAGGTCGGAAAGGGCCCGCAGACCGTATCGTGTGGTGGTCGACAACTTCATAGAAGAATCCTCCTCCCCGATCTCAGGCAGAGGATAGCATATCCGATAATTCTTATCAAGATTATCCTCATCCTTGTTTCGGCGGATTTCTCGCTGTCGTGTTATAGTTCTGGAGAAGAAATAACGAAAAAATAACGCTGTGAGCTTAAAATGTACAAAATAGCTTCCCGACAGGGAAAGGAGATGCTTGCGATGAGGGACGGAACGGTAACGATGGCTTTGGACTTTCCGAACGGGCTGCCCAAGCGGCCCGCGTTCGACCCCCAATACCGCCGCGCGCCCGACAGAGGGCACACCCTGAACGAACGGGAGACGGTGCTGGCGCTCAAGAACGCGCTGCGCTACATCCCGGAACGATTCCACAGGGAACTGGCGCCGGAGTTTCTGGAGGAGCTGCGCACCCGCGGCCGGATCTACGGCTACCGCTTCCGCCCCGAGGGGCGGCTTTGGGGAAAGCCCATCGACGAGTACAAGGGGCTCTGCACGGAGGGCCGGGCGTTCCAGGTGATGATCGACAACAACCTGGACTTCGACATCGCGCTCTACCCCTACGAGCTCGTCACCTACGGCGAGACGGGACAGGTGTGCCAGAACTGGATGCAGTACCTCCTCATCAAGAAGTACCTGGAGGTGCTGACGCCCGACCAGACGCTTGTCGTGGAGTCCGGACACCCGCTGGGGCTGTTCCGCTCCAAGCCCTCGGCGCCGCGCGTCGTCATCACCAACGCGATGATGGTGGGGCTCTTCGACAACCAGGAGGAGTGGCACCGCGCCATGCAGCTCGGCGTGGCGAACTACGGGCAGATGACCGCGGGCGGCTGGATGTACATCGGCCCTCAGGGCATCGTGCACGGGACGTTCAACACGGTGCTGAACGCTGGGCGCATGAAGTTCGGCGACACCCCCGACGTGCTCAGGGGACGCCTCTTCGTCACCTCGGGCCTGGGCGGCATGAGCGGCGCCCAGCCCAAGGCGGCCGACATCGCGGGCTGCGTATCGATCACGGCCGAGGTGGACGAGTCCCGCATCGAGACCCGGCACAGCCAGGGCTGGGTCAAGGAGATCGCCAGGACGCCCAAGGAGGCGTTCGACCGTGCTCACGCCCTGATGAAGGGATCCGAGGTCCGCTCCATCGCCTTCCACGGCAACGTGGTGGACCTGCTCCAGTACGCGGTGGACAACCATATCGGGATCGACCTGCTCTCCGACCAGACGAGCTGCCATGCGGCCTACGACGGCGGATACTGTCCCGCGGGCATCACCTTCGAGGAGCGCACGCGCCTCCTGAAGGAGGATCCCGCCAAGTTCCGCGTCCTGGTGGACGAGACGCTGAGGCGCCACTTCAAGCTGGTCAAGGCCCTGGTCGACAAGGGCACGTACTTCTTCGACTACGGCAACGCCTTCCTCCGCGCGGTCTTCGACGCGGGCGTGAAGGAGGTGGCGAAAAACGGACAGGACACCCACGAGGGCTTCATCTTCCCCAGCTACGTGGAGGACATCATGGGGCCCATGCTCTTCGACTTCGGCTACGGGCCGTTCCGCTGGTGCTGTCTGTCGCGGAACCCCGAGGACCTGAGAAAGACCGACAGGGCGGCGATGGACTGCATCGACCCGAACCGCCGTTTCCAGGACAAGGACAACTGGGTCTGGATCCGCGACGCGGAGAAGAATGCCCTGGTGGTCGGCACCCAGTGCCGCATCCTGTACCAGGATGCCGAGGGCCGCGTGCGCATCGCGCTGAAGTTCAACGAGATGGTCCGCAACGGGGAGATCGGCCCGGTGATGCTGGGCCGCGACCATCACGACGTCTCCGGGACGGACTCCCCCTACCGGGAGACGTCCAACATCAAGGACGGCAGCAACATCATGGCGGACATGGCCACGCAGTGCTTCGCGGGCAACGCGGCGCGCGGCATGAGCCTGGTGGCGCTGCACAACGGAGGCGGCGTGGGCATCGGCCGGTCGATCAACGGTGGGTTCGGCCTGGTGCTGGACGGCTCGTTCCGGGTGGACGAGATCATCAAGAGCGCCATGAGCTGGGACGTCATGGGCGGTGTGGCGCGAAGGGCCTGGGCCCGCAACGAGAACGCGCTCTCGACCGCCGCGGCGTTCAACGAGAAGCGCACGGGCGAGCACATCACCCTGCCCTACATCGCCGACGAGGCGTACCTGACGGAGCTGGTGGGAAATCCATCGACGGGAGGCTGAGCAAGCCACATGGATGACAGAGCCGCATACCGCATTCGGCGGATCGGGATCGAGGGGTTTCGAAGGCTGCGCTCGGTGGATATTGCGGTGAAGCCTTTCATGGTTCTGATCGGCGCCAATGGCGTGGGAAAGACCTCGTTGCTGGACGCCCTTACCCTCCTGTCCGCTTCGGCCGCGGGAAAGCTGGGGGAGACCCTGTCCCGGTTCGGGGGGGTCGCAAAATTGCTCACTCGCAGCAAATGTGGGGGGATCACCTTGTCGGTGGAGATGGAGGTCCCCGGCCACGAGCCACTCATGTATCGGCTTCGACTGGAGTCCGAGGGGGTGGGATTTTCCATCGCCGAGGAGACGCTGTCGCAACGCAAACTGGGGTATGCTCAGCCCTTCCTCCATATCGATTCCCGCCACGGAAGAATTCAATATTTCAACGCAGAGGCAGGGAAGCTCGACGCCCCGAATTGGGACTACAACCCCGTGGAGACAGCCCTTGCGCAGGTTCCCAAGATGTTCCGCCAGCCGGAGGCCCTGCGGCGCATTCTGGCGACCGCTACGCAGTATCACGCCTTGGACGTGGGAAACCGTGCCCCGGTGAGGCTGCCCCAGTCTGTGAAGCCCGTGGGACTCCCGGGGGCCAATGGAGAGGATCTTCTCCCGTTCCTGTACGCTCTGCGGGAGAGTAACCGGTCGCGCTTCGACGCGGTGACGGATGCCCTGAAGGCGGCGTTCCCGGACTTTGAGGCGTTGAGCTTTCCGCCCGCGGCCTCCGGGATGCTGGCGTTGTCCTGGAAGGACAAAAAGTTTTCCAGCCCGATGTATGCAGACGAGCTTTCCGAGGGCACCCTGCGCTTTCTCTGGCTGACGGCGCTGCTCCAGAGCCCAGAGCTCCCGATGATGACGCTGATCGACGAGCCCGAGGTAAGTCTGCACCCCGAGCTTCTGGCCTTGTTATCCGATCTGATGCGGGAGGCCTCCGGCAGGACGCAGCTGATCGTCGCGACCCATTCCGACCGATTCGTCCGCTTTTTGAAGCCGGAGGAGGTCTATGTGATGGATGTCGGCGAGGAAGGGGAGGCGACGGTGACCCCTGCGGACGCCCTGGGTCTCGAGACCTGGCTCGAAGATTATGCTTTGGACGAGGTCTGGCGGATGGGGCGGATGGGAGGGCGGGCGTGAAGATCTCGATTATCGTGGAAGGAAGGACGGAGACGGCCTTTAAGGAGGCCCTCTCCGATTTTTTGAGAACACGGATTGCCCGGATGCCAAAATTGGATTTCGTCCCCCAAGACGGTCGCGTTCCCAAGGGAGAAAAATTGAAACGGTTGGTGCTGGCCCTGCTGGCGGACGGAACGGATCACGTTGTCGCGCTGACGGACGTCTACACGGGAACCCGACCGCCCGATTTCCATGACGCCGACGACGCGAAGAGAAAGATGCTCGGCTGGGTAGGGGAGGAGCCGCGATTTCACCCCCACGCGGCACAGCACGATTTCGAGGCGTGGCTGTTGCCCTATTGGACGACGATTCAGAAGATGGCCGGGCATAACAAGAACGTGCCCTCGAAAAATCCAGAGTCCGTCGATCACGGCAAACCTCCCGCGTATTGGATCAAGGAGGTCTTTGAAGCGGGAAGCCGTTGCAGGAGCTACTCCAAGCCCCGCGACGCCAAGGCAATACTGAGAGACAAGGATCTGTCCGTTGCGATCGAACAATGTCCGGAGCTCAAGGCCTTCATCAACACGATCCTGAGCTTGTCCAAGGTCCCGGTCATTCCATAGGCCCAAAGGTAAAACAACGGCTGCGAGTTTGGACATCCTGCCGATAGCGCCATAAAATCGAGAGTACGGCTGCTCGGCTTTATTCTGGGAGGAGATGAAGACGATGAGAAAGTTCTTTGCCGCGCTGTGCTTTTGGGTTCTTCTGGCGGGAACCGCGACGGCGCTGAGCGACCCGGAATACCGCGAGATGATGAAGGAGCCGGAGTTCGCCGCCGCGGATCGGGCCCTGAACGAGGCCTGGGCCGAGGCGAAGCGGTCCATGCCGAAGTCCGCGTTCGAGGAACTGAAGAAGCAACAGAGGGACTGGAACGCCAAGGGACGGGACGCGGAGGCCAGGGTCTTGATGGACGAAGGGAGCATGACCGCCCTCCAGGCCTACACCGAGGTGACGAACGGCCGGGCGGACCACATCCGGGAGGCCCTGGACGTCGCCCTTCTGAAGGCCCTGACCGACGGAGCCCCCGGCTACTATGTCCGAAGGGGCGAGGACGGCAAGGAAAACGGATGGCTGAAGGTCCGCCAGAGGGACCGCTCCCGCCCCGAGCTGGAGGCGGAGGTCGAGGCGGTGCTCGTGCTCAGGCCGGACAACGTCCGATCGGGCGCACTCTCCGGCCGGGGCGACCTCAAGGACGGCACCGCCGAGATCGTCAACCCGGAGGACGAGGAGGGGAAAATGACCGTGACCTTCGAGGGGGACAGGGCGACGGTGACCACCACGGACGCGTTCAAGGAGGGCGGCTGGTGCGGTATGGGGGTGGAGCTGGACGGGGTCTACGTCCGGCAGAAGCTCAGGAAATAGCGCATCGTGCCGGCGTTGGGATCGAGGGCCCGGGGATTTCCCCCGGGCCCTGTCGCGTCCGCCAGGCTGGCCCATCGATTCCACTCGCACGAACGGCCTGAAACCGAGATCGCCGCCTTCATCGAATCTGGAGCTGGACCGCGTGTCCCTCCCTCAGCGACTCCCTCAGATCCAGAACGCGCTGGTTCCCGGAGCCCCGGTAAAGCAGCCCCAAACTGCGCCGACCGATGAGGAAGGGGCCGTCCACGAGGACGTCCGACGCCTCCAGCAGGCGGCGCCATCCGGGCCTCCCGTCCCGATGCTCCAGCAGGAACTCGAAGGTGTAGCCGGTC
Organism: Fretibacterium sp. OH1220_COT-178; assembly: GCF_003860125.1. Taxonomy (NCBI): domain Bacteria; kingdom Thermotogati; phylum Synergistota; class Synergistia; order Synergistales; family Aminobacteriaceae; genus Fretibacterium; species Fretibacterium sp. OH1220_COT-178. The sequence continues at coordinate 65,459 of NZ_RQYL01000013.1, forward strand.
CAGGTCATCACGTCGTACCCGCGCGCATGCGCCCCCTCGGCCAGCTCGGCGAAGGGGCCAGCCTGCTCGAAGGGCTCTCCGCCGCTCAGGCTCAGGCCGTCCAGGAGTGGGTTCGACGCCATCCGGGCGAGGATCGCGCCGGGCTCCATCAGCATCCCGCCCGTGTAAGAATGGGTCTGCGGGTTGTGGCAGCCGGGGCATCGGTGCGGACACCCCTGGGCGAAGACCACAAACCGAATGCCGGGCCCGTCCACGAACGACTCCTCGACGATCCCCGCCACGCGAAGCCTCGTGGACGCCCCTTCAAGGGGTTTCATTTTCCCGGGCCTATCGCTGCTCCGTCCCGGCGTGGCGCACACGGTCGTGCTCCTCGGCCTTCTTGGCGTCGTTGAACCGGTCGAGCGTCCCCACCAGGTAGCCCGTGATCCTCCGGATGCGCTCGAACCGCACCCCGCCCTCCGAGCGCCCGCAGCCCGGGCAGACGTCCTCGATCACGCCCGTGTAGCCGCAGACAGGGTCGCGGTCCAGCGGGTGGTTGATGGCCCCGTACCCGATCCCCGCCTCCTTCATGGCACGCACCACCTTCTCGAACGCCTTGAGGTTGCGGGACGGGTCGCCGTCCATCTCGATGTAGGTGATGTGCCCCGCGTTGGTCAGCTCGTGGTAGGGCGCCTCCAATCGAATCTTGTCGAACGCGCCGATCTTGTGGTGGACGGGGATGTGAAAACTGTTGGTGTAGTAGTCCCGGTCGGTGATCCCCTCGATCGGGCCGAAGCGCTTCCGGTCCATCCGCACGAAACGCCCGGAAAGCCCCTCCGCGGGGGTCGCCAGCAGGGTGAAGTTGAGCCCGTACTTTCGGGCGGCCTCGTCCATGCGCGAACGCATGTGGCCGACGATCTCCAGGCCCAGGGCCTGCGACGCCTCGCTCTCGCCATGATGCTTTCCGGTCAGGGCCTTGAGGCACTCCGCCAGGCCGATGAAGCCCACGGACAACGATCCGTGCCGCAGCACCTCCCGAACCTCGTCGTTCCAGCCCAATTTCTCGGAGTCCATCCAAACCCCCTGCCCCATCAGGAAAGGAAAGTTCTTGACCTTCTTCCTGGACTGGATCTCAAGTCGGTCCAGCAGCTGCCGGATCACCAGGTCGATCCGCTCGTCCAGACGTTTGAAGAACTCCCCCCGGTTCCGGCCGCTCGTCAGGCCGAGACGCGGCAGGTTGACGCTGGAGAAGCTCAGGTTCCCGCGCCCCGTGACGACCTGGCGGTCGGGGTCCGCGACGTTGCCGATGACGCGCGTGCGGCAGCCCATGTAGGCGATCTCGGTATCCGCCTGCCCCGGACGGTAGTATTGGAGGTTGAAGGGGGCGTCGATGAACGCAAAGTTCGGGAAGAGCCGTTTGGCGCTGACGCGGCAGGCCAGCTGGAACAGGTCGTAATTCGGGTCGCGGAGGCTGTAGTTCAGCCCTTCCTTGACCTTGAAGATGCTCACGGGGAAGATGGGCGTCTCCCCGTTCCCCAGCCCGGCCTCCGTGGCCAGCAGCAGATTCCTGACGACCATGCGCCCCTCGGGCGAGGTGTCCGTGCCGTAGTTGAGGGAGCTGAACGGCACCTGTGCTCCGGCTCGGCTGTGCATGGTGTTCAGGTTGTGGACCAGGGCCTCCATGGCCTGATAGGTCTCTCGGTCCACCTCGCGCTCCGCCTCCCGAAGGGCCAGAGCCTGGGCGCGCCTCAGGGCCGGCGCGTCCCCGAAACGCCGTTCCAGGCGCTCGAACTCCCTAAGCTGGAAGGGCTCGGCCCTGTCCAAGGCAATCGTCCCGTCCGGGGAGCCCTGCAGCTCCTCGTGGAGAGCGCCGACCCACTCGGCGAGGTCGCCCTCGTCGGAGACCATGCCGAGGGCCTTGATCAGGTTCTTGCGGTAGAGTCCCCGAAAGGTCCTGGCCACGTAGGGCGCCAGGGCGAAGTCGAACGCGGGGATGCTCTGCCCGCCGTGCTGGTCGTTCTGGTTGGATTGAAGCGCGATGCAGGCCAGGGCAGCGGCGCTGCGGATCCCCGCGGGCTCGCGCAGCGTGCCGTGCCCCGTGCCGAACCCGCCCTTGAAGAGCCGGCGAAGATCGATCTGGCAGCAGGTGGTCGTTAGGGTGAGGAAGTCCATGTCGTGAATGTGGATATCGCCGTTACGGTGCGCCTCCGCGTGCTCGGGGCGCAAAACGAAGATCTCGTTGAAATACTTCGCTCCCTCGGAGCCGTAGCGGAGCATCGTCCCCATGGCGGTGTCGCCGTCGATGTTGGCGTTCTCCCGTTTCAGGTCGTTGTCCTGCGCTTCTCGAAAGGTGAGGTCCTCGTAGATGCCCATCAGGCGGCTTTTCATCTCGCGCGCCTGGCTCCGCCGAGCCCGATAGAGGATGTAGGCCTTCGCCGCCCGACCCCGGCCGGAATCGATGAGGACGTTCTCCACGATATCCTGGATCTCCTCCACCTGAGGGACGTGCCCCGAAAGCTCCTTCCCCATGCGCAGGACGACCTGTTCCGTCAGGGCCAGCGCCTCATCCTGCCGGGCGGGCTCCCCCGTATCCGCAGCAACCGCGGCCAAGGCCTTCAGAATGGCATCGGCAATCTTCTCCGCGTTGAAGGGCACCTCGCGCCCGTCCCGTTTTCTGATCTTTACGAACATGGAAGCCTCCTCGTCTTCTCGAGCCCCCGGCAGCCCATCAAAAAGCGCTCCTTCACGGATAACATGAAGGAGCGCCCAACCTGGAGGACAAGAAAAAGGAGGCCGGCACACCCTCCCTATCGTCCGTAGGGGTCGGTGTCTGCGGCCCAGGCAGGTCTTCTGACTTGGGATCCTCGGCCGTCTTCGCTCCTTCCCGGGCAAACCCGCCCAGTGAAACTATGCGAAACGCCTCCCCCTTCACAGCGGCGGGGACCGTGCAGGATTTGCGCCTGCTTCCCTCTTCGCCGGCCCGCGAGCCGGCACCTGCGCCTGAAGTATTCAATTGACATCATCAGGCCGTCCGAAAAACGGAACAAAAGAATCGGCGGCCCGAACGACGGCCTCATTATACAATAGGATCGGCCCACCCCAAAGGGCGGGGGAAAAAATTGCTCTTTCTCGTTCCAAGTTCTTACGAGCTTTTAAGAAAGGAAAACCATAAGATGCGCGAAGCCCCCCGGCCATTTTGGCTGGGGGGCTTCGTGTTGTATTCATACTGTTTTCTGGCGGCGACCTACTCTTCCGTATGTACCCCATACAGTACCATCGGCGCTCACAGGCTTAA